>JACNJU010000040.1 GCA_014382375.1 Rhodospirillaceae bacterium | reverse complement strand
GGCACAAGATAGCCTTTAACTATTTAGGGATTAACGAAGGGTATGTGATGGCGGTCCCTTTTCCCCTGTTGGCTACGAACAGACGCTCCTGCTAGCCATTAAATGTGAAGGGAGCCAACAAAAAAAGCCCCCCGACCTAAAGCCGAAGGGCTTTTTAAATTCTAACGCTTAAACGTGATCAGCCGACGATTTCGGCATCCGAGAAGAAGAAGCTGATTTCCTTGGCGGCGTTCTCGACACTGTCAGATCCGTGTACCGAGTTTTCCTGAACATTGAGTGCAAATTCCTTGCGCACGGTGCCCTCTGCAGCCTGGGCCGGGTTGGTGGCGCCCATGATTTCGCGGTGGTGGGCGACGGCGTTTTCGCCTTGCAGGACCTGTGCGACGACCGGTGCTGAAATCATGTAATCGACGAGTTCACCGAAGAACGAGCGTTCCTTGTGAACTTCGTAAAAAGTTTCAGCCTGCTCGCGCGACAAGCGAAGACGGCGCTGGGCGACGATGCGCAATCCGGCACCTTCAAACAGGGCATTGATTTTGCCGGTGATGTTGCGTTCGGTGGCGTCCGGTTTAATGATAGACAAAGTCCGTTCGATAGCCATTACCCGATAGTCTCCAATTTAATTCGTGAATTCCCGCCGGTTTCTGATGCCCCATCAGTACAAGTCCCATGGCCCGGCATTAAGGCCGCGGTTTATAGCCCCATCCAGGGGTATTGGCAAGGGTTTGAAAAAATCATTTATTAAGCCCGTTTCCATCCGCGCGTCGCCGTGCTATCAGACCGCCCATGCTGCATATCAATGACCTTACTTACCGCATCGGCGGCCGCGTTTTGTTTGATGGGGCCTCCGTCGCCTTGCCCGCTGGCCACAAGGCGGGACTTGTCGGCCGCAATGGCACCGGCAAAACAACCCTGTTCAATCTGATCTTGGGCGAACTTCACCCCGATGGCGGAACGACCAGCATCCGAAAGAACGCCCGTATTGGTACCGTCGCCCAGGAAGCCCCGGGGGGCGAGACAAGCCTTGTCGATGCGGTACTGGCTGCTGACACCGAACGTTCCGCATTGTTGGATGAGGCAGATAGCGCCATCGCCCCCGAGCGGATTGCCGAAATCCACAATCGCCTCGCCGATATCGATTCCCATTCGGCACCGTCGCGAGCGGCGACGATCCTGTCCGGCCTGGGCTTCAATGAAGAAGCTCAAGCCCGGCCGTGCTCGGATTTTTCCGGTGGCTGGCGGATGCGCGTCGCCCTTGCCGCTGTGCTGTTCTCGAACCCTGATGTTTTGTTGCTCGATGAACCAACCAACCACCTGGACCTGGAAGCAACCCTGTGGCTGGAGAATTATCTCGCCAACTGGCGGGGCACCATGCTGGTGATCAGCCATGACCGCACCTTGCTCAATGCATCGGTGAGTGAAATCATCCACTTGCAAGGGGGCAAGCTGACCCGTTACGCAGGCGGATATGATCGTTTTGAGAAAACCCGCGCCGAACGTCTCGCCAACGAGTCAAAAATGCGGACCAAGCAACTGGCCGCCCAACGCCATATCCAGTCTTTCGTTGATCGCTTCCGGGCCCAGGCCAACAAGGCCAAGCAGGCCCAAAGTCGCCTTAAAATGCTGGCCCGTATGCAGCCGATCACCTCGATGATGGAAGACCGCACCGTTTCCTTCGACTTCCCCAACCCCGAACAACTGCCGCCTCCACTGATCACCCTTGATGGGACGGAGGTCGGTTACGAGAAAAACAAACCGGTGTTGCGCGGACTCGATCTGCGCATAGATATGGACGACCGCATCGGCCTGATCGGCGCCAATGGCAATGGCAAATCAACCCTCGTCAAACTACTGTCCGACCGGTTGAAACCAATGGCCGGAAAACTTCGCAAATCATCAAAATTGCGGATCGGATATTTCGCCCAGCATCAAACAGACGAACTAAATGTGGAGTCCACGGCCTATCAGGTGATGGCGGCAAAAGTTCCTGATGCCAATGAATCAACTGTGCGCGCCTTGCTGGGACGCTTTGGTTTTGGCAGTGAAAAGATCGGAACACTGATTGCTGATCTGTCGGGTGGCGAGAAGGCCCGCCTGTTGTTTGCGGTGATGAGTATCGACAAGCCCCACGTCTTGTTGCTGGATGAACCAACCAACCATCTGGATGTTGACGCCCGCGAGTCCCTTGTCCATGCGCTCAATGATTTTGAAGGGGCTGTGATCCTGGTCAGCCACGATCCGCATCTGATTGAACTTGTCTGCGACCGCTTGTGGCTGGTCGATGGCGGAGGCTGTCAAATCTGGGACGGGGATTTATCTGAATACCGAAAGAAACTTCTTGATGAGCAACGCGGCGGCAACAAAACGGGCAACGCCGGCAGAGGTCAGGGATCGAAAAATCGCAAGCAGGTACGCCAGGAGCGAGCCAAAGCCAGGGCTGCAACAAACGGTTTGAGGGCGTCGGCAAAGGAAGCCCTGAAAACCTTTGAGAAACTGGAAAAGCAGAAAACAGATCTCGAAACCCGCCTTGCCTCCAGCGAAGTCTACGAAGGCTCAACTTCCGAATTGATGGCGTTGCTGGTCAAGCTGGGCGATATCAAATCAGCACTCGGCAAAGCCGAGGACGCCTGGCTGGCTGCTGAGGCCGCAATCGAGGCCGCGAAAGCCGATTAATTCAGGCCGGTTTTTTCGTTCGCCAGATACTCTGTCATCTCATCCACCGACAAGGGATGGCTGAAATGAAAGCCCTGAATAAGATGGCAGCCACGCGCCTGCAACAGTTCCAGCTGTTCCGGTGTTTCCACCCCTTCAACAACAACCGTAAGCCCCAGACTTTTGCTCATGGCGATAATCGCATCGACAAGGGCCAGATCACCATCGTTGGTGACGATATCCTGAATAAACGTTTGATCAATCTTCAGGGCATCGACCTGGAATTTCTTCAGGTATGCCAACGATGAATAGCCGGTTCCGAAATCATCAAGAGCCAGTTTGACCCCCATGGCAGTAAGCTTTCGCAACCGATCAAGAATTCTAACTGAATCCTCCATCAGTAGATTTTCCGTAATCTCGATCGTCAAGGCCGCCGCCGGCAAGCCACTGTCGGCAAGCGCGCCCCTCACTGACTCGACCAGATCAGGACTTCTGAAATGGGCATTTGAAACATTGACGCTAAGCTGCAACTGCGGCGCAACCCCGGCTCGCCATGCAGCAACCTGAACACAGGCTTCAGACAGTACCCACTTGTCAATTGGCAGGATAAACCCTGTTTCTTCTGCCACCTTGATAAGTTGTTCGGAATCAACGGCTTTCAGGACGCTGTCATTCCAGCGTATCAGGGCCTCGATTGAAGCCAGCCTCTCCCCGGCTATATCAACGACAGGCTGGAAATACAGTTCCAGATCACCGCGGTCCAGCGCATGGCGAAGCCGCTCGGCAATACGGCCGTGATGCTCAGCCTGATCATTAAGACCCGGGGTGAAGAAACGGAATGTATTTCGACCATTTCGTTTTGATTTGTACATGGCGGCATCGGCATTTTGCAGAAGGGTTTCCGCTTCCTCGCCATCATCGGGAAAAATCGAAATCCCGAGACTGACAGTGGCAAATATCTTGTCGCCCTCAAGATCGAACGGATCAACAAAAGCGTCTATTATTTTCTTGGCAACAATTTCAGGGCCGCTGGGTAATTCAACATCATTGAGCAGAATAATAAATTCATCACCACCAAGACGCGCCACCGTGTCCTCGTGACGAATCAGGTTGCTAAGCCTTTGGCCAACGCTTTTCAGCAATTGATCGCCGGTAACGTGACCACGGGAGTCGTTGACCTGTTTAAAATGATCAAGATCGACAAAAATCAAACCAAGATTGCGCTGCTCTCGCCGCGCATGCTCCATAGCCAGGGCCAGCCGGTCGAAAAGCAAGGCCCGGTTTGGAAGCCCGGTAACAAAATCGATGGTTGCCTGTTGCAGCAACTGTTCTTCAGAAAGTTTGCGGGCCGTAATATCCTCGTGACTGGAAATCACCACCGACCAGTCGTTGGCAGGATTCTTGATGATCCGGCTCGTGCATCTGAGTTCGATCGCTGTACCATCTGCCGTAACATCCTGAAGTTCGGCCGTATACGTCGACGCGCCTGAAGCCATGGATGTCAACTCACCAATATAAAACTCGCGCCAACTGGTATCGGACCAAAGGTGGTTGTCGGCTTCATATTTTCTGTATTCCTCGAATGAATTTACGCCGAACATTTTGATCTGGGTGTCATTGGCATCGACAATTCCGATATCCATAATGATCTCTTTAAGCACATCCTTATTCTGATCAAAGTATTTGGCGAAATCCTTTACCCCTTCACTGGCTAAACGTTCAATATGGGTTTTAACCCTGGAATAATCCTCAAGTGTGACGCCAGAGGGGAATTGATGGAAAAGTGAGCGAAACTGGTGCTCGCTTTCGCTCAATTTTTTTTCCGCCAGCTTGCGAACCGTAATATCCCTGCCGGTTCCGTAATACCCATCAAAAGAACCATCCGCCTTGAAAACCGGATCACCGCTAATTGATATGGTCAAGGTTTGCCCGTCCGCTATCTTCAAATCATATTCAAAATTACGAAATGCCCGATGTTCATCCAGCCTCTTCAGATGCTGTTTCCAATTTTCATCATCATCCGACCCGTGACGGATTTCGCGACGGGTTTTGCCGATATAGATATCTGGATCGAAGCCGGTAATTTCCTTGTTGCGCGGCGAGAAATAAGTGAAGCGCAAATCCGCATCCATCTCCCAGAACCAATCGGAGGAAATTTTAGCGAACTCCCTGAATTTCGCCTCGCTCTCCTGCAGGGCTTTTTCGACCGCTTTGCGATCAGAAATATCGGAATAAAGGGTTACAAAACCACCGCCCAGCGTTGATCGACGGCGAATTTCCAGAACCGTGCCGTTAGGGGTCGTCCTTTCAAAATTGAGGTTTTCCATTTGCCTGGCCCGCTTAATACGTTCATCCACCAGTTCACCAACATCGCCGGAACCGTATTCACCCCGCTCAACAAGAAACCTGATAAAAGATTCAAAAGAATCGCCAGGATGAAACTGATCTTTAGGTAAATTCAACAATTCAAGAAAGCGGCTATTAAATGCAACGATGTTAAAATCTGCATCGACCATGCTGATCCCGTCGGCCATATTTTCGAACGTCGTTTCAAGAAATTCGGTTTTTGCCTTGAGTTCCTGTGTTGTCTTGCTGATGGTTATATCTTCGACGCTGGACCAGATCATATCCTCATCGTTGTCACGGATCAGCACACCCGACAGGCGAACTGGAATGTTGTGGCCGTCCTTGTGGATGTATTCCTTTTCATAAGGGCCGTAGCGTCCGGTTTGCGTCAATGACACCAGTTGTTGCTGTTCCTGTTTTTCATAATCAACTGGCGTCACCTGCCAGTAGGTCAGCTTCAATGCCTCTTCGACGCTATAACCGATGATCGAGGCATAGGCCTCGTTAACGTAGGTCAACCGACCATCCAGGTGGCATATCGCAAGACCAATGGGCAGGGCCTCAAACAACAGACGATTGAAACGATCACTCAAAACGTCCCCTAACCACTGGCTTTTTCCTGCCAGCCACCTTGTTCTGTTTGCTGTAAATACGTCAACTGGTAGCCCGCTTCCTTATAGGTTTTCCAGCGTTCGCGAGCGGCAGCCACCTGGGCCGCGTCATTGCCATCGAAAAGTTCAAAACATCGCTCAAAAGTGTCCAGATCGCCCCGCTCGACCCCCTCGGTCAAAAAGACGAAGGAGGCCTTGTTTGGGTTTTCCTCAAAGTCTGTTAACCAGATTGGCTGATCTTCACTGCGACCATCTTTTTTACTGCCATGTGGCAGCCAAGAGTCCTTCCTGGAACTCCACAGTGCCTGGCCAAGATGTTCAACGCGGGCGTCTGAAGCGGTCATGACAAGGGCACGCTTGCCAGCCCCAAGGGTCTTTTCCAACAACGTGGGCAAAACATCCTCAAGACGGGATTTCTGCAAGTGGTAGAAAGACACCTCGGTCATATCAGCTGAAAGCCTTACTTTTCGTAGTGATCGGCAACCAGACGGTCAAGCAGACGCACCCCAAATGCCGTGCCGCCCTTGGGTATTGTCGAAGATGCCTTGGCAGACCAGGTGACCCCGGCGATATCCAGATGCGCCCACGGGGTTTTGTCGACGAAACGTTTAAGGAATTGCGCCGCTGTGATCGAACCGGCACCGCGTCCACCGGAAATATTCTTCATGTCAGCGGCGTCGCAATCGAGCATCTTGTCGTAGTTGTCGCCCATGGGCATCCGCCAGACGCTCTCGCCGACGGCCTCACCGGCTTCGCTCAACTGGCCGGACAATTTGTCGTCGTTTGAGAACAAGCCGGCTTTTTCGTTACCCAGACAGATAATAATGGCGCCGGTCAATGTCGCCAGATCAATCATGAATTTAGGCTTGAAGCGTTCCTTCGTGTACCACAGGGCATCGGCCAAAACGAGGCGTCCTTCGGCGTCCGTGTTGAGCACTTCGATGGTCTGCCCTGACATGGAGGTGACAATATCACCGGGTCGCTGGGCCGCCCCCGAAGGCATGTTTTCAACCAGGCCGATAACACCCACGACATTGACGTTGGCCTTGCGTCCGGCAAGCGCCTTCATCAGGCCGATGACGACGCCTGAGCCACCCATATCCCACTTCATATCTTCCATACCAGCGGAAGGCTTGATCGAGATGCCGCCGGTATCAAAAGTCACACCCTTGCCGACAAAGGCGACGGGAGCATCTGATTTGGCTTTGCCCCTTTTACCGTTCCACTGCATGACCACCATTCTGGATTCCCTGACGCTGCCCTGACCGACGCCCAAAAGAGCGCCCATGCCCAGCTTGCGCATCTGCGCTTCGCCCAAAACCTCAACCTTGACGCCAAGTTTGGTCAGGGTCCGGGCCTGTTTGGCCAGTGTTTCGGGGTACAGAATGTTAGCTGGTTCGGAAACCAGGTCGCGGGTCATGAAGACACCACTTGCGACCTTGTCCATTGGCGCAAACGCATTACGGGCCCGGGTTGCGCCCGCACAGGAAATTTTCAAAGTCTTGAGGCTTGGCTTGTTTTCAGGCTTTTCCTTGGTCTTGTACTTATCAAAACGGTACGAGCTCAAACGCGCCCCCAGGGCCATTTCGGCGGCCATCTGGTCGGGTTTCATGGTGCATTTGTCAATGGCATCGACCATTACCTGCACGGTTGCGTGGCCCTTGGTCGAAAGGGCCGTATAGATGTCACCGCCAATATCTTGCATGGCCTTGGCATCGATGGACTTGGCCTTTCCCATGCCGACAAGCAAGATGCGCGTAAAGCCGGTCCCACCCGGTGCCAACAGGGGCAGGCTACTGGTCTTGTCGCCCTTGAAGCGACACGCCTTGATGGCCCGAACCAGACCGCCTGACATTATTTTATCAAGCGCCTTTGCGCTATCGGTGAGCTTGCGTCCGTCCAGAACACCGACAACGACAACGCCATTTTTTGGCAATCCGGGATTGATAAAGGTAATTTTCATGGATCAGGAGTCCTTCTTTAATTCTTTGACGGCAGCAAGACGATTCTGCCAGATTTCCAGGTCATCAGGGTCGGCGTCGATGTCATTTTCTTCGATCATTTTTGTATGAATGGCGACCTGTTCCTTGATGCAGTCTGTGACCTCGGCCAGATGTTCGGCGGGAATGTCATTGATCGTCACCTTGCCATCGAACAGCATGTCGGCGCGATCCATCATCGACAGTTTCTCAACCTTGGCTTCAACCTCGCGCCATTGCTGATACCAGGCGTCATAGATGGCTGACTCACCCTTAAAGCCTGTTTCCTCCATATGCTCGTCAAGGGTTCCCATAATTGCCAGGAACTCATGAACCGTCAGCTGCAGATTACTCACTTGTCTTCCCCTTTAATGAATCAGTCCGGTATCCGGTAAATGTAGCGATGATGGCAGCAATATAAAATAATTAGTTGTCATTTGGCCGGAATATCATCAATGGCTTCGATCTTCCTGTCAGCGCTCATCATCCAGACAACGCCGCCGGGCAGCCCGAACAGCAATCCAAGAAGCCCGAACATGATCGACAACGCCAAAGCCCCTTCTCCGGGAACCCCGATCAGGGCGAAGGCGGTGACCATGGCTTGCTCGCGCACCCCCCAACCGGCAATGGAAATGGGCAAGGTCATAACCAACAATACGGGGGGTATCAGAACCATGCAATCAAGCCAGGTGATTTGAAGATCCAGCGACAGCGCCAGAAGATAAACTGTCAGGGCAACATTGACATGACCTGCAAACGACCAACCAAGCGCCTGGACAGCGTGTACGGGAGAAAGAAAGACCCTGCGGCTATCGGCGGCCAGCATCGCCAGTCCCCGCACAAAGCGCCAGTGGGAAATCCTTGAGGGCAACCGGTCAAGAAACATCAGGACAATCAATCCGGTAACGCCGCCAACGCCCAAAAGGCTGACGAAAGGTATGATCCAGGCCGCCTCATCCGGTCCGACCCGGTCGATAAAAAATGGCGTTGCAATAACAACCAAGGCAATCAGGCCCAGAACCGTCGCCACCCGCTCCAGCATCACCCCGTTGATGGCACAACTCAGGCTTAAGCCTCCCTTGTAGGCTTTGTAGACCCGAACCGCGTCACCGCCGACCGAAGAAGGCAACGCCTGATTGAAGAAAAATCCCATCAGGTAAATGCGCAGACCATCAGCAAAGGAAAGGACCGCCCTGATGGCGCCAAGAACAACCCGCCAACGGATCACGCAGATACCAATCTGCACCACTGAGAGAAGCAAAACCAGCCCCAGCATTTTTACATCGGCGGCCAAAATTCTGTCCCGTGCGGCCCCCAGATCGATGCCATCAACCAACATCCAGATCAGGCCACCGGACACCAGGAATTTCAGCGCCAGGGCAATGTGTTTTTTACTCATAGGGTAATTACTTATTCGTCAGGAATCCGCAGCAGGCCATGGTTTAACAGCATCGACCGCCGCTGTCATTACCGGAGAATGACCCGCTGGCGTTTTGGCCCCCAGGTACCCGGCGGGCCATCGAAGATACCCGCACACGCCGTACCGCACTTTTGGCAATGGCCATCGGCGCTTAAAGCCCAGGTCGAAAGCTGGTACCAGTCACGACCGATCAGCATCTCGCCGCAGCTGTGGCAATAGGTACTTTCACCCTCAAAATCGTGGACATTGCCCGTATAGGCGTAGCGGACGCCGTTCTTAAGGGCGATTCGGCGAGCCATGCTGAGGGTTGAAAACGGCGTCGCCGGAATGTCCATCATCTTCCAGTCAGGATGAAAGGCCGAAAAGTGCATGGGCACGTCCGGCCCCAGATGCTCGACCACCCACTGGGTCATCTCCTCAATCTCGCCCTCGGAATCATTTTCACCCGGTATCAGCAAGGTGGTGATTTCAAACCAGACAGCGGTTTCGTGTTTTAGATAAATCAGGGTTTCCAGCACCGGCGCCAGTTCAGTTGAACACAGGCGTTTATAGAAATCCTCGCTAAAGGCCTTAAGGTCGACGTTGGCCGCGTCCATGTGATTGAAGAACTCGACCCGTGGTTCAGGCGAGATATAACCGGCCGTCACCGCCACTGCCTTGACAGCGCGCGCCTTACAGGCTTCCGCCACGTCAACGGCGTACTCCAGAAAAATCGTCGGATCGTTATAGGTAACGGCGACCGAACGGCAACCGGACTTCACCGCCGCATCGGCGATCATCTCAGGGGTCGCCAAATCTTGAAGTTTATCAAACTCCCGCGACTTACTGATGTCCCAGTTCTGGCAAAACTTACAGGTCAGATTGCATCCCGCCGTGCCGAAGGACAGCACCGGGGTGCCGGGCAGGAAATGGTCGAGGGGTTTTTTCTCGATGGGGTCAATGCAGAAGCCGGATGAGCGCCCGTAGGTAGTCAGCACAATCTCGCCGCCCGCGCAGGCGCGCACGAAACACAAGCCCCGCTGACCGTCGTGCAGCTTACAAAACCGCGGGCACAAGTCGCACTGCACCCGCCCATCGTCAAGGCCATGCCAGTAACGACCGGGAAAGGCACTTTCAAAGGTCTCGGCTGATGGGGTTGTTTCCATACCTATGAAGTAGGCTTGATGCCGGAAGACGTCAATGCGCGAGGCTTTACTTCATGGTTTGAGAGAACTATTTATTTGATGATATTCATCACATAACCAAGACAACGACAAAGGTTCGCATTGGTGCGTGTACTTATTCTGCTGATCACTGCGATCTTGACCGTCCTGGCCTTTAGCGCTCAGGCCGAACCCGAAAAGGCCTCTGCTGACGAAGGAACCACGACCTGGTTGCCCCCGCTGCTGACCTTGCAGTGGGAAAACGACATGTTCGCCGGAACCGACCGGCATTATACCAATGGCCTGCGCCTTACGGCCTTGTTCGCCCGCACCAACACGCCTACGACCCTGGAAGAAGCCTTGCAAAGCTTTTCGCATATTGATGAGGGCGGACGACAGCCCCAGTGGTTTACACTCGGTTTCGGTCAGGACATGTTCACGCCCGGCGACAAAAAAACCGAGACCCTGATTGAAGGTGACCGCCCCTATGCGGGCTGGCTGTATCTATCGGCTTCCCTGCACAAGCTTTCGACCTGTTCGAGCAGTTCCGACAAAAACCCGGACTGCCTTGATTCGGTCGAGGCTAATGTGGGCATCGTCGGCCCATCCGCATATGGTAAGGAAACCCAGGACCTGGTCCATAAAGCCCGGGGAATCACGCGCTTTCAAGGCTGGCAAAACCAGTTGAAGAACGAACCCGGTTTCGTCATGACCTGGGAGCGCAAAAAGCGTTGGATCAGCCCTCCCAAAACCGGGTGGGGTTACGATTTCATCCCCAATATAGGGGTCAGCCTTGGCAACGTTCGCAGTCAAATCAACGCCGGGGGTTCAATGCGCTTTGGCTATAACATCCCGCGCGATTTCGGCGCACCGAGCGCAATCAAACCCGTCGCCAATTTACCCTTGTTGCAGGATAATCGATTGGGTGGATATTTCTTCATCGGTGCAGAAGGGCGCTACGTTGCTCATAACATCTTCCTTGACGGCAACACGTTTGCTGCCAGCCACAGCGTCACCAGAAAGCCGTGGGTCTATGACATTCCTTTGGGTTTTGTCATCACCAAAGGTCCTTATCGTCTGGGCCTGGCAAGAATTTACCGATCCAGAGAGTTCAAGGGCCAGGATAAGGGCGCGAAATTTTCTTCCATCAGTGCAACCGTAAAATTCTGACGTCAAAACCACTTGAGCGCAGGTTCACCGCAAGCACGCATTCATCAATGGCCAGCCCCTTTACTTCATACCTTCGCGGGATTACTTTTTCCCCATGACTTCAATCAGACCACCTGCCGTTGCCGGAACTTTTTATTCGGGCAGTTCGGAACAGCTGAGCGCCGACGTTGCCGGTTATCTGGCCGCCGCAGAAGTCGGAACAACCGTCCCCAAGGCGATCATCGTGCCCCATGCGGGCTTCATTTATTCGGGCTCGACAGCGGCACGTGCTTATGTGCTGTTGAAGCCCGCCGCCGCAACCATCAGGCGGGTGATTTTGCTGGGGCCGTGTCACCGGGTGCCGTTAAGCGGACTGGCCTTAAGCAGCGCGGAGGCGTTTTCGACGCCACTGGGAAACGTCGCCATCGATGGCGAGGCGGCCGAGGCCATCGCCAACCTGCCCCAGGTTCAGGTGTTTGACGACACCCACGCCCAGGAACATTCTCTGGAAGTGCAGTTGCCATTTCTGCAAGCGGTGCTTGAGGATTTTAAGGTGCTGCCGCTGGTCGTCGGCGACGCAAATCCCGACATGGTCGCTGAAATTCTCGACATCTTATGGGGCGGCCCCGAAACGCTGATTGTGATTTCTTCGGACCTGAGCCACTTTCTTGATTATGAGCGCGCCAAAAAACTCGACGCCAGCACCAACCGGGCTATTGAAAGTCTTGACCCCACCGCCATCGGTGATGATCAGGCCTGTGGGCGCAATCCTGTAAAGGGACTGCTGGCGCTGGCACGCAGGCGCAGCCTGAAGGTCGAAACGCTGGGCTTGTGCAATTCAGGCGATACCGCCGGCACAAAAGACCGGGTCGTCGGCTATGGCGCCTGGGCTTTTTTTGAGGGCGATGAAAATGAAGCTGACGATTTTGAAGTCAAAACCCGCGCCCTTCTCAATGAACACGGCGAAATTCTGCTTTCGTTGGCCCATGACAGCATCAACCACGGCCTTGCCGCTGGCACACCGGCAGCGGTCAATCTAGCTGATTTTCCGACCGCCATCACGGCCCCCGGTGCCTGTTTTGTGACCCTCAAGAAAAACGGCCAGTTGCGCGGCTGCATTGGCTCGGCCCAGACCTACAGGCCGCTGGTCGCAGACGTTGCCGAAAACGCTTTCGCCTCAGCCTTTCGCGATCATCGTTTCCCGCCATTGACGGTGGATGAACTGGTCGGGCTGGATCTTTCCATATCTGTGTTAAGCCCGTCTTCACCAATGAGCATTACAAGCGAGGAAGATTTGCTGAAACAACTGAGGCCACACATTGACGGGCTGATTATTGAAGATCAAGGTATGCGCGCCCTGTTCCTGCCCTCGGTCTGGAGTCAGTTACCGCAGCCCCAACAGTTTTTGGGCCACTTGAAGGCGAAAGCCGGAATGGCCAGCGACCACTGGTCACCGACGTTTAAAGCATGGCGATTTATCGCCGCCGAAATATTCGCTTAAAATATAAGGAAGAATAAAAAGTGTCTGAACCCAAAACCCTGTTGTCCATGGCCGGTGCGCCGATGGACCCATCGAAACTGTCGGAGGCTGTACTGGTCCTGATTGACTGCCAGAACGAATATGTATCGGGCGTACTCGCCTTGCCCGCCGTCGCCCCGGCTTTGGCCGAAGCGGCAAAAGTGCTGGCCCGTGCCCGCGACGCCGGCACACCGGTTATCCATGTGGTTCATCACGGACGTCCGGGTGGCGGGGTCTTCGACCCGGAGGGACCATCCTCGGAAATCGCACCGGAAGTGGCAGCGGTTGAAGGCGAGGCGCAGGTTATCAAGGCGCTGCCCAATGCCTTCGCCGGAACCAATCTGGATGTCATCCTCAAGGAAACCGGCAAGAAGGAACTGATCCTGGTCGGCTTCATGACCCACATGTGCATCAGCGCCACGGCCCGGGTGGCGACGGACCTGGGCTACCGGGTAACCATTGTCGCAGACGCCACCGCGACCCGCGATTTGCCGGGGCCCAGTGGAGACGGGGTGGTCGGGGCCGAAGACCTGAAACGGGCGGAATTGGCGGCCCTGGCTGATCGTTTCGCCATTATTGCCAAGACGGCCACTGATTTGGGGGAGTAGTCGCGTGACACTGAACATCACAATCGGCCTGATGGAACAAATTGGTGACCTTGCCAAAAGCGCTGGTAAGGAAATCATGAAAATCTACAACGGTGATTTCACCGTCGATACCAAGGCCGACGCCTCGCCCGTAACAGAAGCTGACCGGATCGCCGAAGAACTGATCATCCGCGGCCTGCGTGAAGGCGTTACTGCCCAATACCCGATTATCGGCGAAGAAGCCTTCGCCGCCGGTACCGCGCCCGAGATTGGCTCCGGCCCGTTCTGGCTGGTTGACGCCCTTGACGGCACCAAGAGTTTCATTTCCAAAAGCGCCGAATTCACCGTCAACATTGCGCTGATTGATGGCGGCATTCCGGCCCTTGGCGTCGTTCACGCCCCTGCCCTTGGTGATACCTACTGGGGCAGCCGCAGCGGTGCATTTTTTGAATCCGCAGGCGAGGCGTCCAAAACCATTTCCTGTCGAGCTCCCGGCAGTGATGGCATGGTCGTCGTCGCCAGCCGCAATCATCGCTCACCGGAGCTGGAAGACTATATTGCCGAACTGGATGTCAAGAGTTCGACCAGCGCCGGCAGTTCCCTGAAGTTCTGTCTGGTCGCAGCCGGGCTTGCCGATATCTATCCGCGCCTGGGCCGGACCATGGAATGGGACACGGCGGCTGGACAGGCTGTCGTCATGGCTGCCGGTGGCAGTGTCCGCAAACTTGACGACAGCCCGCTGACCTACGCCAAGGCCGGGTTCGAGAACCCGCATTTCGTTGTTCGCGGGTTGGATGAATAGGCAGGAAATAACGACTTTCAAGTCTTGACGGTGATTTCCTATAGGCGCACTATAGTCCGCAGGTAGCCGGGAAACCGGAGCCTGAAAAAGCCGCCGTAACCCTTACGGTGACTGCTGACCGGGTCATTACCGCGGATGGTCCAGTCATTAAGCAGAACAGAGAGTAAAGAGCCGTTGGCTGGTCCGGCGGCTCTTTCTTTGGTGACCAGAAAAGGCATACCCTTGCTTAAGGAAAACACCGAAAATCTCACCAAGGCAGCCACCATCATAAGCGAGGGCGGGCTGGTCGCCTTTCCCACCGAAACCGTTTACGGCCTTGGTGGCGACGCCACCAACGATGATGCCATTGCCGGTATTTTCGAAGCCAAGGGGCGGCCTCGCTTTAATCCGTTGATTATCCACTTCGCTGATGTTGAAAGCGCTGCCGCCTCGGTTTTTTTCAACGAGCAGGCAGAAGCACTGGCGCGTGTGTTCTGGCCCGGCGCCCTGACCATGGTTTTGAAGCGCCGGCCCGATTGCCCGGTTTCCCTGCTCGCCAGCGCCGGACTCGACACCCTTGCGGTGCGTGTACCCAATCACCCCCTCGCCCACGCCTTGCTTAAGGCGGCAAACACACCGATCGCCGCACCCAGCGCCAACCGTTCAGGTCACATCAGCCCGACGATGGCCGCGCACGTGGAGGAAAGCCTCGGCGATGACATTGACGCCATCCTTGATGGCGGGCCCTGCGCCATCGGTCTGGAATCGACGGTTATCGACTTAAGCACCGATAGCCCGACCCTGCTTCGTCCCGGCGGCGTATCCCGTGAGGACATCGAAGCGGTCATCGGACCCCTGCAGGTTTCTGACGGCAGCGAAGAGAAGCCGCGCTCTCCCGGTATGTTAAAACGCCATTACGCGCCGATGATCCCGCTGCGTCTGAACGCTGAAAAACCCGAACCAGGTGAGGCCTTGCTCGCTTTCGGATCGGACGTCAGCGCCCGTCATGCCAACTTAAGCCGCAGCGGCGACCTGGTCGAGGCAGCGGCCAACCTGTTCGCCATGCTACACATGCTCGATCAACCGGGCTTCAAGGGCATCGCCGTCATGACAATTCCCGACACCGGACTGGGGCTCGCCATCAACGACCGGCTTAAGCGGGCGGTCAGTTCGTCATGACCACACATTCCGAAGCACTGGAGCGCATTCGTGATCTTGTCGGGCCGAAGGGCTGGATTGATTCGCAAGGCGACATGCAGCCTTACCTTAATGAGCAACGCGGTGTTTATCAGGGTATTGCTCCGGCGATTGTCAAACCGGCATCGACCGAAGAAGTCGCCGGGATTTTGCGGATTTGTTCAGAAGCCGGGCTGGCCGTCGTTCCCCAGGGCGGCAACACCGGGCTGGTCGGTGGCGGCGTTGCTGATTTTCCGAACGGCGAGGGCATTGTCCTGAGCACCGAAAGACTGAACAGGATCCGTGCCGTTGATCCCATGAACCAGACAATGACCGTCGAGGCAGGGGTTATTCTTGCCGATATCCAGCAGGCTGCCGATGACGTTGATGTGTTTTTCCCCTTAAGTCTGGGCGCTGAAGGATCATGCCGGATCGGTGGCAACCTATCGACCAACGCCGGCGGCGTGCAGGTGCTGCGCTACGGCAATGCCCGCGATCTGGTGCTCGGGCTTGAAGTGGTGCTGGCCGACGGGCGCATCTGGAATGGCCTTCGTTCATTGCGCAAGGACAACACCGGCTATGACCTTAAGCACCTGTTTATAGGTGCCGAGGGGACGCTGGGCGTCATTACCGCCGCCGTCCTGAAAACCTTTCCCCGCCCCAAGGCAAAGGCAACGGCCATCTGCGCGGCTAAGGATACGGCCTCCATCATGGAACTGTTCAGCCGCGCCAGGGATCGTCTTGGCGATGGGTTGAACACCTTTGAGATCATGAACCGCTTCGCCTTCGACATTGCAACCCGCCATATCCCCGGCAACAAAGACCCTTTTGACGCCGCCCACGGCCAGTACGCCTTGCTGGAGGCAACCGGCACCGGCCCGTATATTAACGAAGCCCTGCACGCCCTGCTGGAGGACGGCTTCAACGATGGCGTCATCGAGGACGCCGTCGTCGCCGCAAACAGTTCGCAAACCAGAGACTTATGGCGCATTCGTGAAACCATCCCCGAATCACAACATTTCGAGGGCGGCTCGGTTTCCCACGACGTTTCCGTCCCCGTCGCCCGGGTTGAAGAATTTCTGGGGCGGGCGACGGCCATGTTCGAAGCGGAAATGGAGGGTATTCGTATTTGTGCTTTTGGACACGCGGGCGATGGCAACATCCACTTCAACCTGAGCCAGCCCGTCGACATGGACAAACAGGAATATCTGGATCACAAGAAACACCTGAACCGGCTGATCTATGATCTGGCCGTCAGCATGGATGGCAGCTTCAGCGCCGAACACGGTATAGGACAGTTGAAACGCGATGATCTTGCCCTTTATAAAACCGATGTTGAACTGGATCTCATGCGGGCCATCAAGAAAACCCTCGACCCGTCCAATATTATGAACCCCGGAAAGATCATCTGATGAGCACATACACAGCCCCATCCCAGGATATTCACTTCGTTCTCAACGAGATTGCTGGCCTTGGCGATGTTGCATCCTTGCCAGGTTTAGAAGACGCGACGCCCGATCTGGTTGAGGCCGTCGTTGAAGAAGCAGGTAAACTGGCATCAGATGTTCTGGCCCCCCTGAACCGCAGTGGCGACATCGAAAACTGTCACTTTGAAAATGGTGTCGTACGCACCCCTAAGGGTTCCAAAGACGCCTACCGGCAATTTATCGAGGGTGGTTGGAACGGCGTTCCCTTTGACCCGGACTTTGGCGGCCAGGGCCTGCCGTGGCTGGTCTCGACAGCCGTTTCTGAAATTTGGAATTCCGCCAACATGGCTTTTAGCCTGTGCCCGCTGTTGACCCAAGGCACCATCGAGTTGCTGACCACCCATGGCTCAGAAGAACTACAGACGACGTTTCTGGAAAAGCTGATTTCAGGTGAGTGGAACGGCACCATGAACCTGACCGAGCCACAAGCCGGAACTGACCTCGCGCGGATCAAATCCAGGGCCGTGAGGGATGGTGATCACTATCGCATCAGTGGTCAGAAAATTTTCATCACCTACGGTGAACATGACCTGACCGATAACATCATCCATATGGTTCTGGCCCGTCTGCCGGACGCACCCGAAGGGGTAAAAGGGATTTCACTGTTCCTGGTGCCTAAATTTCTGGTCAACGCAGATGGCAGCCTGGGCGAGCGCAATGATCTGAAGTGCGTGTCCATTGAACATAAGCTCGGCATCAACGCCAGCCCAACCGCCGTTATGTCCTACGGTGATAACGACGGTGCCATTGGCTATCTTGTCGGGGCTGAGAATGAGGGCATCAAATGCATGTTCACAATGATGAACAACGCCCGCCTGGCCGTCGGCCTGGAAGGCGTCGCTATAGCCGAGCGGGCCTATCAGCAAGCCCGGGATTATGCCCTTGAGCGGGTCCAGAGCCGGGACGCATCAAGCAACAGCCCTGACGCGGTGACCATTATCCATCATCCGGATGTCAAACGCATGTTGTTGTCCATGAAATCGCGAACCGAGGCCGCCCGCGCCCTGGCCTACAGCGCAGCAGGGACCCTGGACGCCGCCAATCGTCATCCCGATGACGCGAAGCGGGCAAGCGCGCAAGCGCTTCTCGACCTATTGATACCGGTGGTCAAGGCCTGGAGCACAGATATCGGTATCGACGTCGCCAACACCGGTGTTCAGGTTCATGGCGGCATGGGATACATCGAGGAAACCGGTGCCGCCCAGCATTTACGCGATGCCCGTATTGCCTCTATTTACGAAGGCACCAACGGCATTCAGGCCATTGATCTGATCGGCCGCAAGGTGGCCCGCGAAAACGGTGAAACCGTCAGCACCCTGATCGCAGACATTCGCCGCTTTGCCCCGACAACCACAAACGATGACCTGGCCGCCATAGCCGAACGCCTTGAAACGGCAACCAACGCCCTGGAAAAAGCAACGGCGTGGGTGGTTGAAACATTCCCGACAGATCCCAACGCGGTCCTCGCCGGTGCCAATTCCTATCTGTCCTTGCTCGGGCTCACGCTGGGGGGCTGGATGATGGGACGAACTGCCGAGATCTCTCTTAATAAACTCGAAATGGGGCAAGGCGACGCGGCCTTTTACAAGGCGAAAATCATCTCGGCCCGTTTTTTTGCCGATCAGGTTCTTATCGAGGCTGCCAGCTACCATGAAAAAATTGTTTCAGGATCGGTTTCAATCACGGCCAGCGATTTCTCCGTCAGTTGAAACCGTCAACTTCAAAAATCGTTAAACCTTGATTTTTTTGTGTTTTTCAGACATTTTACGCTGAAAGCGAGAGCATATTTCAGAAATGAGTGGCTTAAATAAATACATCCTCAAGCAATTGCTTGTGGGCATGATCCTCGTCACAGCGGGGCTAACCTGCGTCATCTGGCTGACCCAGTCGTTGAAGTTTGTCGAAATGATCGTCAATCGCGGCCTGACGACGGGCGTTTTCATGTATTTTACGATGCTGTTGTTGCCGAATTTTCTATCCATCGTTTTGCCAATCGCCCTGTTTACAGTCATCGTCTTCACCTATTCAAAACTGATCACTGACCGGGAACTGGTGGTCATGCGAGCCGCCGGCTTAAGTCAACATGCGTTGGCAAAACCGGGATTGATTTTGACCTTTATCGTTGTCGTCCTGGGTTATCTGATCAACATCTACCTACTGCCCCATTCGTACAGGATGTTCAGGGAATTGCAGTGGGAAATTCGCAACAATTACACCCACATCCTGTTGCAGGAAGGTTCCTTCAACGAAGCGTCACAAGACATTATCGTCTACATTCGCAAACGATCCGCCGATGGCCAGTTACACGGCATTCTGGTCCATGACGGACGCGACAAGGACAAACCCTACACCTTGCTGGCCGAACGCGGCGCCATGTTACAAGGCGATGAAGGATCCCGGGTCGTCATGTACAACGGCAACCGTCAGGAAGTTGACCCGGACACTCATCAATTTTCGATTCTGTATTTTGACCGCTATATTTTTGAAATGGCCGCCACATCCGATAGCGGTGCCGGGCGTTTCCGTGAAGCCCGGGAACGAACAGTTTATGAACTGTTCAATTTGGACAAAGACCCTGACATGTTGCCCCGAAACGTTGGTAAATTTACGGTCGAAGGACACAAAAGACTGATTTCACCGATTTCAGCTTTGGGTTATGCGCTTGTCGGTCTGGCGATCCTTATTTCCAGCAGTTTCAGTCGACGTTCACAAACAAGAAGAATCGTTCTGGCAGCCGTTATTGTCGTCGCCTTGCAGGCAGCAATGCTGGCCCTTGAGAATGCGACGGCAAAAAATCTCTCTTTGGTACCAGTCCTTTATGTCCTGGGGTTACTGCCAGTGTTTGCGGGTTACCTGTTAATGTTAAAATCGCCAGGCACGAGAGCCACCAGACGGCTTGAAGAAGCGGGTTAATCATGCGCCTTTCAACAACCATGTCCCTGTATATTGGAAGACAATTCATTGTCAGTTTTTTGACCATCTTCATGATCCTTCTGACCCTGATCTTGTTAGTCGATATGATCGAGTTACTAAGACGTGCTGCATCAAAACCGCAGGTTAATTTTGCCATGGTCATGGAAATGGCAGTCCTGAAACTTCCCCACATGGGCCAACAACTTTTCCCCTTCGCCATCCTGTTCGGTGGCATGTCCGCCTTTTGGCGTCTGACCCGCAATCACGAGCTTGTCGTTTCACGCGCAGCAGGGGTATCGGCCTGGCAATTTCTGCTGCCTGTCCTGGTTCTGGCTTTTATTTTGGGTGTTATAAAAATCACCGTTTTTAATCCACTTGCCTCGACCCTGCTGACCCGTTTTGAGCGGGTCGAAGCGACAGCCTTCAAGGGGCAGGAAAGTTTCCTCGCCCTTTCAAGTTCCGGGTTATGGCTGCGTCAGTCCGATGGCACGGACCAGTCGGTAATCCATGCCAGGAGTTTTTTACAACAGGGAAAAGAGGTCGAGTTAGGCACCGTCAATGTATTCATCTACAAGGGAGTGGGCGAATTCATCAAGCGCATTGATGCCAGTAGCGCAATTTTGGATGATGGATTCTGGCATATGAACGATGTCTGGATTCACCAGCCTGACGTTCCTTCCCAACACGAAGAGGAATTCTGGTTGGAAACGGACCTGACACTGGGCTCCATTCAGGATAATTTCGCGCCTCCTGAGACAATGTCGTTCTGGGACTTGCCCGCCTTTATTGAAACCCTGGAAGGATCAGGATTTTCGGCGGTCCGCCACCGATTGCACTGGCATTCCCTGCTCGCAGCGCCCTTGCTGATGTGCTCCATGGTGCTGATCGCTGCTACTTTTACGCTCCGCCATGCACGCCGGGGAGGGACAATTTTTGTTATTTCAGGTGGCGTTTTGACCGGCTTTGTCCTTTATTTTTTCTCGGATGTTGTTTTTGCCCTTGGCCTTTCGGACTCGATCCCTGTAACACTGGCCGCCTGGACCCCATCAGGTGTGACTTCATTGCTGGGACTCGCGATGTTGCTTCATCTTGAGGATGGTTAAGGTCGAAATGAATACGCTGGGCTTTATGCATAAATATACTGGATCATTATTATTACTGCTTACCATGCTGGCCCTTGGATCAGGCCGTGCACATGCCGCCGTTTCTGACAGCCCCACTCAGGTTAAGCAAAGCAGCCCAGCAACCTCAAAAGAAGACCAAAGCCGCGAAATCCGCTTCAGCGCCGATGAAATGCAACATGATCAAGGGCTCGATATTGTTACGGCCCGTGGCAATGTTCAGGTTCAACATGAAGACCGCATCCTGACTGCCGATGTTATCGTTTATAACCGCAAGCAGGAATTTGTCACCGCTTCGGGAAATGTCACTTTATTGGAACCGTCGGGTGACGTTCTTTTCGCTGAATTCATGGAACTATCGGGTGATTTGAGAGATGGCGTTGTCGCTGACTTGCGAGCCATCTTAAAAGATGGCTCACTGGTCGCGGCCAGTGGTGGCAGGCGCACTGATGCCAATATTCTTGACATGCGCAACGCCGTTTATTCAGCCTGTCGCCTGTGTGATGACGATCCTTCAGCTGCGCCATTATGGCAAGTCAAGGCCGTTCGGGGCCTTCATGA
>JACNJU010000200.1 GCA_014382375.1 Rhodospirillaceae bacterium | reverse complement strand
TTTTTCCCTAGCTGTCCGGCCAGATGCTGAATGAACTGCCAGGCGGTACGGCCAGAGCGTGCGCCGCGGGTTACCGTCCATTCGATCGCCTGGGCGCGCAGGTCGGCGGCATCGATTTTCAGGCCAAAGTGCTCGACGTAGCCGTCAATGATGTCTAAGTAGGTCTGTTGATCACAGTTATGGAAACCCAGCCACAGGCCAAATCGATCCGACAGGGAAACCTTTTCTTCGACCGCTTCGGCCGGGTTGATGGCCGTTGATCGTTCGTTTTCTATCATGTCGCGTGGCATCAGGTGGCGGCGGTTGGATGTGGCGTAGAAAATAACGTTTTCGGGACGACCCTCGATACCGCCTTCAAGAACCGCTTTTAAGGATTTATAGGACGAATCATCACCGTCGAAAGACAGATCGTCACAGAAAATCAGGCAACGACGACCTGAATTACTGAGCAGACTGAGCAATTGCGGCAGCGAGGGGATATCTTCGCGGTGGATTTCGACCAGTGCCAACGCCTTTGAAAGCTGATCGTTGACCCGACAGTGGACGGCCTTGACCAACGAACTTTTGCCGGTGCCGCGCGCTCCCCACAACAGGGCGTTGTTGGCAGGCAGGCCATTTGCGAAATTCAGTGTGTTATCAAGCAGGATTCCCGATTGGTGGGCGATTCCTTTAAGCAGGTCAAAATCGACACGATTAACGTTTTTAACCGGTTGTAGGACCGCGCCCTCGCTATGCCAGACGAAGGCATCGGCAGCGTCAAGATCAATATCTGCGTTTATCGGCGGGACCAGACGTTCAAGGGCGTCGGCAATTCGTTCCAGGGCGGGTTTTATGTCAAATTCGCTCATCGTATCCAGATTCCAGTGAATAACGTTTTTAAGACAGGCTGTTAGCGGTTGCAAGTCGCGTCGAGGACGTTATAGTCCCTCGCTTGCCGGATTTTTCGGCACTTTAATGTTTTTATATTGGGGAGTCCCATGAGTTTTATTTCACCAGCATACGCTCAAGCCGCCGGTGGCGCCGGTGGTGCCAGTGGTCTCGAGGCTATGTTTCCACTGATTCTGATTTTTGTTGTCTTTTATTTCCTGCTGATCCGCCCCCAACAAAAGAAGGCCAAAGAACACAAAGCCATGCTGGAAGCGGTTCGTCGTGGCGACAAGGTTGTCACCGGCGGTGGCATTCTGGGTACCGTAACCAAGGTTTCCGATGATCAGGAAATTACCGTTGAAATCGCCGACGGGGTCAAGGTTCGCGTTCAACGCGGTCTGCTCGCGGCTGTGTTGAGCAAAACCGAACCGGTGAAAGAAGACAAGAAGAACAAAAAGGATGATAAGCCGGACGATGACAGTGGTGAAGACAAGGGTACAGTTTCAAAGTTAAAGGGCCTACTGGGCGGAAAAAACTGAGACAATGATCTATTTCGCCAAATGGAAAATTATCACCATATTGGGCATCTGCCTGTTCGGTGTGATTTTCGCAGCTCCCAATTTTCTAAGTTCCAAACAAGCAGCTGCGCTACCGTCGTGGCTGCCCCATAAACAGATTAGCCTGGGCCTTGACCTGCAGGGGGGATCTCACCTGTTGCTTGAGGTCGCCGTCGACAGTGTCTTGACGGAGCGTCTTGAATCCGTTGTTGATACCATGCGCACAACCCTGCGCAAGGCCCGTATCCAGTATGGCGGCCTTGGCGTCGATGGCCTGTCAGCCGGCGTCACCATCAAGGACTCGTCTCAAGCCGAACAGGCCCGTCAGTTGATGAGAAATCTGGATGCAGATTTTAACGTCGAAATTTCCGATGACAACCGCATTACCCTGCAACTGAAGGAGCAGGCGGTGCGGGATCGCCGGACGGCCGCAATCGAGCAATCCATTGAGATCGTCCGTCGTCGTATTGATGAAACGGGCGTCCGCGAACCGACCATTCAGCGCCAGGGCGAAGATCGCATTCTGGTTCAGCTTCCAGGCCTTGATGATCCAGAACGGGTCAAGCGGTTGCTTGGCAAGACCGCCAAACTGTCTTTCCATCTGGTTGATGAACGTCAGGTGCCGGGCCTGGGCGGGCAGGTGCCGCCGGGATCGATGTTGATGCCGTCGGCCGATGAAGCCGGCAGTGACGGCCGCCCGCGCATGTACCTGCTTAAGAAGAAGGTCATGCTTAGCGGCGATACCCTGATCGACTCACAACCGACATTTCAGGACAACCAGCCTGTTGTCAGTTTCCGTTTCGATACAGTAGGTGGCAAGCGTTTCGGAAAGGTGACGACCGATAACGTCAACAAGCTGTTCGCTATCGTCCTTGACAGCAAGGTTATCAGCGCCCCGGTTATCCGCGAACCCATTTTGGGTGGAAGCGGTGTTATTTCGGGCAACTTCACGGTTCAGGGTGCACAGGATCTGGCGTTGTTGTTGCGCGCTGGTGCATTGCCCGCACCCCTTACCATCCTTGAAGAACGCTCGGTTGGACCTGGACTGGGTGCGGATTCCATTTCAGCGGGCAAGATCGCCTCTATCATCGGCATGGCCCTGGTCATTGGTTTTATGGTTTTCGTTTATGGCCGTTTTGGCCTGATGGCTGATATCGCACTGCTCGCAAATATCGTCTTGATCGGTGCGGCGCTATCATTTCTGCAAGCGACGCTGACTCTGCCTGGTATCGCTGGCATTGTTTTAACCATCGGCATGGCGGTTGATGCCAATGTGCTGGTTTTTGAACGCATTCGCGAGGAAGTACGGTCCGGACGGACGCCGATTTCGTCCATTGACGCGGGTTATTCACGCGCCATCAAGACGATTATCGATGCCAACGTCACGACCCTGATTGCAGCCATATTGCTTTATCAGTTCGGTTCCGGGCCGGTTCGTGGTTTTGCCGTGACCCTGGCCATCGGCATCGTCACATCAATGTTTACGGCGATCATGCTCACCCGTTTAATGGTCGTGGTGTGGTTGCGTAAAACCCGCCCTGACAGCTTACCCATTTAGGACAAAGACATTGCGTGGATTTCATCTCGTACCCAGCGACATTAACTTGCGTTTTATCCCGCGCAGGGTTTTGTTTTTTGTTTTTTCCGCCTTGCTGGTTGTAAGCTCGATCGGTTTATACGTCTCCAAAGGGCTTAGTTACGGAATTGATTTCAAAGGCGGTATCCTGATCGAGGTCAAAACCACGGACGGCGCGTCCAATATCAAGGCCATGCGAGCTAACTTGTCGGGCCTGGGACTGGGCGAAATCGGTTTACAGGAATTTGGTGCACCAAATGAAGTTCTGATCCGCATTCAGGCGCAGGAAGGTGGCGAGAAGGCCCAGCAAGTCGCCATTGATAAAGTCAAGGGAGCCCTTGGCGACGGTGTTGAATACCGACGTACTGAATTCGTCGGGCCCAAAATCAGTGACGAGTTGTTCTGGGATGGCATTTACGCCGTCAGTGCGGCGATTTTTGCCATTCTGGTCTATGTGTGGTTCCGCTTCGAGTGGCAGTTTGGACTGGGCGCGGTTGTCGCCCTGATCCATGACGTGCTGAGCACCATCGGGGTGTTTTCCTTGTTAGGGCTGGAATTCAACTTGACCACGGTGGCGGCGATTCTGACCATTGCCGGTTATTCGATTAACGATACGGTTGTTGTTTATGACCGGGTACGTGAAAATCTGCGCCGTTACAAAACGATGCCATTTGCCGAATTGTTAAACAACTCCATCAACGAAACCCTGTCGCGCACGGTGATGACCAGTGTGACAACCCTGCTTGCCCTGCTTGCTCTTTATATCCTTGGCGGTGAAGTCCTGCGCGGCTTCAGCTTCGCCATGATCTGGGGTGTATTGATTGGTACCTATTCGTCAATCTGTCTGGCCGTACCGGTGCTGTTGTATATGAACATCGAACGCCGCACCGGCGGCAATGTTGAGGGCGCGGACGAGGAGGCGGCAGCCGAACAGGCGCCGTAAGACCATTTCCCTGGATATCACGCCGCAGGTCGCTGCTTCCCGGATGCTCTTACAGGGCTATGGCGATGGCGGCTTTCGCGTTGCCGGTGAACGCCTTGAGGGCTCCCACATCATCTTTCCTGAACTGACGTGCCCCTGGCCGGTAACCTCACTTGACGCCATCACCCTGGAAAGTCTCGGGGACGTTATCGACAAATCTGGTGAAATAGACATCCTGATTATTGGTTGTGGTGAAAAGTTTGAGCCCATCCCCGATGATCTTCGCGAGGGCTTAAAAGAACACGGAATCGTTCTTGAATGGATGGATACGGCGGCGGCGTGTCGTACCTTTAACGTGCTGCTGGTAGAAGAGCGCCCGGTCGCGGCGGCTTTGCTTGCTATATGTGACTAGAATCCTGCTTCATCTCGATCCAGATGGAGGGGAATTCAATAATTTCGGATATATTTTTAAGTCTGTTCAGGTATGAAGCGTTGAGCACAGAACCTGAAGCCAATAATATTTCGCCATTTTCAGTCGTTACATCACGTGCCGTAATGCCGCCTTCCTGAACTTCCTCGATGGGCATTTCCTAGGCTCCATCATGATGTCGAGGATGACGATGTCAGGGGGGCTGCCATCACTTGCCTCGGAATTTTTGGTGACGCCAATCATATCGGGAAGCCTGTGAATCATTTTTCGGACGAATGTCTCATCGTCGACAACAAGCACGTGGGGTTCGCTGAAATCCATTGGCATGGTCCTGCTTTTCAATGGTTTTCAAGCTTCAGATCAAATTTGACTTACTATGACATTTACTCCTAGTGTCTGATGAATAACGATTTAATTGATGTCGGGGGGCAAGCCAAATGATCAAAGGTATTTTTGGCTATATTTTTCATTACAGCAAAAGCCAACAAATTAAACTTTTGCTATTTATCCTGCTTTCCTTCCCTTTTCTTTATGGCTTCCTGGACCTGCCAAAAACCATTATCAACGAGGCGATCGGTGGTAAGGCTTCCGGGTACGAAATTTTTGGGTTCGAGTTTGGGCAATTGTCTGTCTAACGTCAGCGCCTATGGAACAACTTAGCGGTATTGCATAAGAGAGGATTTCTGGTTCATCGTAATGACCCGAAGGGGAATGAAGATGAGACAGAAATCGCAGACAAGACAGACGGGTGTTGATCGGGGCTGAAATCGACAAGGTTATTTCAATTCTGGTTGTCACGTCACTGTTGGCTATCGCACTGGTCCGTGCCCGCCGCCTGTTGATACGTTCCGTACTGGACGGCATGACGGCGCATGACCTTTCGCGTTTTGTCTCACCCGAAGTGGCCCGTCGCATCGTCAATAGCGACAAGTCCATGCAGGCCGGTGATGGCGAGGTTAAAACAGCAACGGCCATGTTTACGGATATCGAGGGGTTCTCGACGATTTCCGAACGCCTGGAGCCAGGAAACTGATGACCTTGTTGAACGAATATCTGGGCCTTATGGCCAAGACCGTCGATCCGTTTGGCGGTGTTATCTCGAAATTCATCGGCGATGGAATTCTGGTTACCTTTAATGCTGCAAATGTTGATGAAGATCACGCTGCCAACGCTGTTCGCGCGGCATTGGAAATTCAAAAAAGACTGGATGGTTATGCGTTTTCAAATGGCATTCAGCTGAAAACCCGTTGCGGGATCAATACCGGGAAATTTGTTGTCGGTGCGGTCGGCACCGAAAACCGGCTGCTGTTCACAATCCACGGCGACGATGTGAATATCGCCGCCCGCCTTGAACAACTGAACAAGGAATACGCAACCTATATCCTGGTCGGGGAAAATACAGTCTTAAAGGCGGGGGACGATTTTTCATTCAGGGAACTGGGCCAGGTTATCGTCAAGGGCAGGTCTTCACCGACAAAGGTTTTTACTGTAGATGGTTAGAAACTCCCCATCGAATGGGCGGTGATGTAGGCACCTAGCATCAGCAGCGAAATAAAGAACAAGCGCAGGAACAGGCGTTCTGACAACCATTGCCTTATCCTGCGGCCAAGCACCATACCGAAAATGGCCGGGAGCAACGCCATGGATGACATGGTTGCAAGTTCTGGCGTCAAAAGGTTGTTGCCTCCCATAGCGATAGCTAAAGAAAATGTCGAGACAGTAAACAGCATTCCCATGGCCTGAATGAGCATCTCGCGCGAAAGGCCCATGGCCAGAAGGAACCACACACCCGGCACCACAAACGACCCGGTCAGGCCCGTTAAGATGCCGCTTGCAGAACCAGCCAGCGGGCCAACCCACACTTCCTGACGCCGGGTGATATTCAAATGCAGATTGGCAAGGCTGACGCCTGAATATGCAATCAGGAGCACGCCAAGGAGCGCCCGCAACCATGAGACATCAACGCGTGTGAGTATGGTTGTTCCAAACCAGACAGAAACCGTGACCATCAGAAGGAACGGCCAAAGTCTTTGCAAAATAGAACGGCCATTTCCGCCGCTCGCGGCTTGCCAGAAGTTGGTGACAAATGACGGCACCAGCAACAACGCCATGGCATGAGGAAGATCGATTGTGACACTCAACAGTGCCAGGCTGATTGTCGGAAGACCTAATCCAATAACGCCTTTGACGGTGCCTGCAATCAGAAATGTTCCAGCGATGGCAATAATGGTGAGAGTGTCAAACATGCAAACGAAAGGTTATGTGCCGTATTTTAGCCAGGCATAGGGGGCAAAATTTTCGACGGATACGAATGAAAGTTCCTGCTCGCTGTTGGCCGGGAAGGGCAAGGCGAGCGCCATAAGGAGTCGTAATACGTTGAAAATATATTTCTTCATGCTTCCCCTGATCCTTAATCTTTAGGGAACCCCGTAAACCATATTACAGTATGGAGCAATGCTTTGTCTTTAAGGGTAAAAAAAAGCGGAGCCTGAAGGCTCCGCTTTTCTTTAAAATCAGGCTTTAACCTAGTAGATGTTTTGAGCCGACACCATGGCGTAGAGCATCGGGAAGGAGAGCAGTGTGTTGGTGCGCGAGAACAACATAGCCTTGCGTCCGGCGGCCGCTTTTTCTTCAGGCGTGCCATCGACTAACCCCAAGGCCACTTTCTGGTTCGGCCAGATAACGAACCAGACGTTGAACCACATGATGATGCCAAACCACATGCCAATACCCAGCTGGGTGTGCTTGGCCACGGCGAAACCTTCCGATGAACCAAGGGTCAGGACTTCGACAAAGTAGCCGTTCATGGCGGCCAGGATCAGGCCGAAAATGATAGTGCCCATGGCGGCGTGGCGGAACCAGAACAAGGCGGCAGGGGCGATGACTTTGCCGATGGCCGGTTTATGCTCGTCGGGGATGTTCGGCATGTTGGGAATTTGCACGAAGTTGAAATACCACAGGAGGCCGATCCACATGACGCCGTTGAGGACATGCAACCAGCGAACGATGAAAGTCATGTAGGAATGATCAACGGCAAATTCGTCACCGGTTGCGCCGCTAACGACAATGATCATGACCACGGTCAACACGAAACCGGCAATGACGGTACTCTTAAGATTTGAAAGGATGCCAGACATGGGCTTTTTCCTCTAATTGTTATGAGATAAAGGGTTAAATGGATTAATTCTAATTACGAACACTGTATATACGACTGACGGTTGCTTTTTCAATGCTTTAGCTGAAATTATAATGAAATCAATCATCCCAACGCCCTGTTCGGAATTTATCATGGCAAAATGTTGGTAAAACCAGGATTGCGATTCGCTGATGAATAAAAATCAATGGCTATCCGTTTGCCACGATATGGTCCATCGCCTGGATCGTGATCGTCTTATGTGCGCCATGGTCGCGCCGCCGGACAAACGCGACGCCCTTGTGGCGTTGCTTGCCTTCAATCTGGAAATCGCGACAATTCCCGAACTGGTCAGTGAACCCTTGCTGGGCGAGATCCGTTTGCAGTGGTGGCGAGAAACGGTCGCACGTCTTTTTGATGGAAACAGCGTCGATCATCCCGTCGCCCTTGGACTTGCCGAGGCCATTGAAAAGAAGGATTTAAGCAAACCCCTGTTCGATGGGTATCTGGACGCCCGCGCCTTTGATTTAAAGGGCGAGGCTCCGGCATCGATGATGGTGCTGGAAAAATATGCCGAGGACACGGCCGGGTCCCTGCACACCTTAATGGCCGAAGCTCTCGGCCTTGCCAACATGGCCCCTGACCAGCAACCTCCAATCGGCAAGGCGGTTCGCCACGGAGCAGTCGCCTGGGCGCTGACGGGATTGCTGGCAACGGTCGACTTTCATGCGAGGGGAGGTCGCAGTTACCTGCCAACCGATCAGGAAGATGCGGAAGAAGCACTCGCCCAGGCCGCAGGGCGTCATATCAGTGAAGCGCGCAGCGCCCGCGGGCACGTTCCCAAATCAATGTTGCCGGTCATGTTACCTGTCACCCTTGCCGAACAGAATCTCAAACAGCTGCTGCGCGGCGGCACTCACCAGAAGGGGATGGGCAGACTGTTCGGATTTTACAGGAAAGTGTTAAGCGGAAAATATTAACGCTGCTTGACTTCCGATCTGAGCAACATCAGTTCAACTGATGACAGCTGCGGGAAAACCGGCTGTGACCATTCATGGTACAGGTAAATAGCGCCGCGTTTGGTATCAGGGAAACCGCCGCGATTGTCGTCGAACATTCTGATTTCAAGGGTCGTCAGCAAGTTCGTCACCGGCGCAATGCTTTGCCAGATCACCGTTGGGTTGATTTTTCTGGGTTCGGCCAGTGGCGCGATTGATCGCTTGAGTTTTTGTGTTGGCGCCCCGTATCGATTGCTGAAATATTGAACAATTGACGAATAGGATTGCGACGGAAACAGGATGTGAAAATACGTCGCCGCCCCTTCGTCATAACGAACAATGGACTGGGTGCCTTCGTAGAGGATGCTATCGGTCAGCAAATAAGGCTGGATATCGCTCGGCCAATCCAGCGGTTCAATGCAAAAAACCGTCGAGCCCAGCTTCTTGTTGATGCACGACCTGTAATACCAGGGAGCAGGGGCTTGTGGTGGCGGAGCTTTACCCAGTGATGTCGTTTTGCCAAGGCTCAAAATAACGCCATCAAGACGGTTCTCGGGAAGCTCACGAACGACTTTATTAGTCGGCTTTCGTGGCACGACCTGCGCCTGTTCAACATTCTTCACTGACCAATCTCCAGGTTCTTCCGTTGCTGGATTGTTGTCTTCAGATGACTTTTCGGAAGTCTCTGCTTTCTCTTCATCTGAGGAGAATATGGACATGACCTTGCTGAAAAAGCCGTCCTGCTCGCGCGGTTTTCCAGGAAGCGTGGTGGTGCCAACCTGGACAGGCGGCTTTCCGGAAGTGCCTTCGACGATTTTCTTTGGTGCAAGGCTTTCGGATTTGTCGATGCGGGTTACCTTGGCCACCGTGGTATCTGGCGGGACGACTTTTTCGACGACCTTGAGCGGTGGCACCTTGGGCTGCACGGGGATGACTTGCGGCGGTTCCAAATCATCATCGGAAATCTTCGCAAGCCGCGCAGGAGTTACGTTTTCAGGCAGGACTTTTCCTTCAATGTCCGGTGGTGGCCCGGTCACGTTTGGTGGACTGACCGGTGCTGTCGCTTGTTCAAGTGATGCAGACTTAACCACTTCAACCACGGGCGTTTGTTGTGGCTCTACGGCGGCCTTTGCGACCGGTACAGGCTTTGGAGCCGACTTTGAAGGCGCTGGTGTTTCGGTTTTTGGTTTGTCGTCAAAACTGAGAAAACTTTTTATGTTACCCCAAATTCCGGGTTCATCATTGGCGATGGCGGCAGTCTGTTTCGGTTCAGGCTTGAGTTCGGCTGTTTGCTTGGACGGATGCGGTTTTGTCACGACTTTTGGTATGGCTTGCTTCGGTCGTGGTGTTGGTTCTGCTCGCTTTTTGACCACTTCCTGAAAGGTGTCTTCTACGGCTGCCTGAACCCTTGTATCGATGATCTTGCCCTTGTCCGTGGCCGTCGAAGCAGGGCCGCGCACGGTGCCGATGACCGGAAGCGCTGCACTGTTTTCAGGCTCCTGATCGAAGGGGCTGGGTCCTGCAATGGCAACGGGTGGCGGCGGCGGTGGCTCTGATGTGACAACTGTCGCCGACCAGGGACCGGCGTCCGGCGGTGGGGCGTAGACTTCGCCTACCGGGGCGGCGGCTGGCACAGGAGCCAAAGGTTGAGACTGGGGCAGGTTGGGCGTCGCCCCCAACGCGGTGACCCGGGCCACCGGTGCTGCAGGGGCAGGTTTTTTCTTTTGGTCCTGCAAATCGCGGACTTGCAGCAGATAATGAACAATATCGAAATAGCCCTTGTCGACGGCCAGGTCAACCGGCGTTATCCCCCAGGCATTGAGGGCGTTGATATCGCCACCCCCGGCGATGCTGATCTGCACTTTTGCAAGGTTGCCGTCATAAACGGCGTCGAACAATTGCTTTGTTGCCTCTGAGGGTTCTTGCGCGGCGCTCTCAGGCACGGGGGAGATGATCATGGCCCCACACCATAAGGCCACCCCGGCGTATCGCCATATTTTGGTAAACAAACTGATCATTGGCACTTCAAACCGCAGCGAGGGTAATTCACTGACATTATATTATTTCGACGGACTTCATTCCATTTGAATCCATTTGCACGATGATAGCACGGATTTCTTGACATCGCTGCCCGTCAGCCGTAAATCTTTTGCAAATTAAGGAGTTAAAGCTTCGTGACAAACGGCAAAAATCAGTTTCTGCGACGACGATACGCGCTCATTTCGCGCCGTAGTCCGTCGATCGTGTCCGAAGCTCTTCGTTAATCTTTTAGGAAATCACCGTTCGGGCTGTATGGCGCGGCAGCTATGCCATGTCCTTCCTGTCCTGTTTTAAGCGGAGACCTAAAAAAGATGTTTTTGATTTTGCCCGAGCGGCCCGATGATGAAGCCGCCATTGAACTCCTTCTTGACGATGCTTTCGGTGCCCGGCGGCACGAAAAGGCATCCTATGCCTTCAGGCAGGATAATCCGCCCGTTGCGGGCCTTTCCTTTGTTGCCCGTTCTGGAAACAGGCTGGTTGGCAGTATTCGTTTCTGGCCGCTTATGGTTGGTGACACTACCGTTCCTTCCCTGTTGTTGGGGCCACTAGGGGTGGCGCCGGAAATGCGCAACTACGGCATCGGTCGGGGGCTCGTCTGCCGTGGACACATGATGGCCGAAAAGCTTGGCTACAAATTGGTGTTCCTGGTCGGTGAGGGAAAATACTATAGCCGCTTTGGCTACAAACCGGCCCAGCCCCATGGACTGACCATGCCAGGTGAGGATCCGGCGCGGCTGATGGTTCATGAGCTGCAAGTAGGCACCCTGCGAGGCGTTTCGGGAGAGTTACATGCCGGAGACTGCCTTCGAACAGGCCTCCTGAACCCCCAACCTACGAACCAAGCCAGGCTTTAAGGTCAGCGCGGGCGCGGTCGCTCATGGCTTGCTTGCGGTCCTTGCCTTTTAAGCGCTTGCCTTTTTCGTTAAGGCCTTCCGGCCCATCAAGCGGCGGGAACAGGCCGAAATTGACATTCATGGGTTGATAGGTTTTCTCATCCGCACCGCCGGTGATGTGATCAAGCAAGGCACCCAGTGCCGTCGTTGGCGGTGGCGGGGAAGGCGGCTGGCCCATGTGCCCGGCGGCGACGTAGCGCCCGGCCATCAAACCGACAGCGGTGCTTTCCACGTAGCCTTCGCAACCGGTGATCTGACCGGCGAAGCGGATGCGCGGGTGGGATTTCAGGGCTAAAGTTTCATCAAGAAGTTTTGGCGAATTCAGGAAGGTGTTGCGATGCAGGCCGCCAAGGCGGGCGAATTCAGCCTTTTCCAACCCTGGAATGGAGCGGAAGATGCGTTTTTGTTCGCCGTAGGTCAGTTTGGTTTGAAAACCGACGATGTTATAGAGCGTGCCCAGCGCATTGTCCTGGCGCAGCTGCACGATGCCACGGGGTTTGACGGTCGGGTTATGGGGATTGGTCAGGCCGACTGGCTTCATGGGGCCGAAGGCCAGGGTTTGCCTGCCCCGTTCGGCCATCACCTCGATCGGCAGACAGCCTTCAAAATAGGGAGTGCCTTCCCACTCCTTGAATTCGGTTTTCTCAGCCGACAGCAGATCATCGATGAAGGTTTCGTACTGTTCGCCGTCGAGCGGACAGTTGATGTAGTCAGAACCATCGCCTTTGTCATAGCGCGACTGGTACCAGGCTTTGTCAAAATCGATGGAGTCCTTGTGAACGATCGGGGCAATAGCGTCGAAGAAGGAAAGTGCGTTCTTGCCGGTCAGTTCGCGGATCGCCCCGGCCAGGCGTTCTGATGTCAGCGGCCCGGTGGCGATAATGACATTTTCCCAATCTTCCGGGATCGGCCCAGTGACTTCTTCACGGCTAATCTCGATCAACGGGTCGCTGGCCAGTGCCTTTTCGACGGCCTTGGAAAATGCTTCCCGATCTACGGCCAGTGCACCACCGGCCGGGACCTTATTGTCGTCCGCCGCTTGCATAATTAATGACCCAAGCGTCCGCATTTCCTGATGCAAAAGGCCGACCGCGTTGAAGTCGGCGTCATCGGAACGGAAAGAGTTGGAGCACACCAGTTCGGCAAGTCCGTCGGTCAGGTGGGCGTCGGTGGTACGCTTGGGCCGCATTTCGTGCAGGGTCACAGGAACCCCGGCGCGAGCCAGTTGCCACGCCGCCTCGCTGCCAGCAAGGCCGCCGCCGATGACATGGACGGGATTAAAGGGGTTTATGGTCATGGTGGGGGACTCATATACACACCGATGCGCCATGACAAGGGCTTGCAACGCTTAATGTCCGGGCTTAGGTTCCCCTTGTTAATATAGTCAGTCTGAAAAGGTGAAAATCCGTGGAGTCTTCGTTCTTCGATATCATAAAGCCCGATCTGTTCCTTGCCGGTCTTGTCATCGGCGGGGTCATCATCATGATGCGTTTCATGCCGCGTCTGATGGCCGGGGTGCCGTTTGTCGAACCCAAGGCGGTTAACGACTTGATGGATGCCGGCAAAGAGCTGGTCATTATCGATGTCCGCACGAAAGATGAATTTAACGGCCCCCTTGGCCATATTCGCGGGGCCCTTAATCTGGCCGGGATGGAACTGGATAACCGACTGGCCGCCGCCGACAAGCAACTCGACGACTTGAAGGGCGCGCCGATTTTTATTGTCTGTCGCACCCACAACCGCTCGCCCCGTGCCGCCCGCATGTTGACCAAGGCCGGATTCAGCCAGGTCGCCATTATCAAGGGCGGCATGATCAACTGGAACAAACAGGAATGCCCTGTTGCCAAATAGGCAGGAGCATCCAGCCCTGCCGTACCTGCTGCTGGTGCTGGCGATTGCGACGTGGGCCGGTAATTTTGTCGTTGCCCGCTACATGCGTGGCGACATTCCACCATTGACATTGAATTTTCTGCGCTGGGGCGGTGCCTTTGTGGTGCTGTTGCCGCTCTGTCTGGGCAAGTTGCGCAGTGATATGGACATCTTGATACGGCACTGGAAGTGGCTGCTGTTGATGGCGGCTTCGGGTGTTGGAATTTTTCACAGCTTCGTCTACACCGGTTTGCAAACGACGACGGTCTTGAACGCCGGCCTGATGATGGCGGTATGCCCGATTATCATTCCGGGTATCGCGTACCTCATTCACCGTGATCGCCTGACCATGCGGCAGTTTATGGGGATTGTCGCTTCGGTGATTGGCGTCGTTTTTATTATCACCCGCGCTGACCTGGAGCTTCTGATGTCCTTGAAGATCAGCACCGGCGATTTATGGTTTCTCGCCGCCGTGCCCATGTGGGCGTTTTATTCGGTGATCATAAAGGACAAGCCCCAAGGCTTGTCCTCACGCGCCATGATGCTGGCGATTACCGGCGTTGGCACGCTCATGATGTTGCCCCTCTATCTTTGGGAACTGGATCGCCTGGGTGGTGTCCCCATCAACGTGAGCACCGTTGTTTCTGTTGCCTATGTGTCGGTGTTTGCCTCGGTGATCGCCTATTTTGCCTGGAACAAGGGGGTTGGCGACGTTGGTGCCATCAAGGCAGGGCCGTTTCTGCATTTGATGCCGGTGTTTTCGGCTCTGCTGGCGATGATATTCCTTGGCGAAAGGCTCGAACCCTTCCACTTCCCCGGAATCGCCATGATCGTGCTGGGCATTGCCCTGACCACCTGGAAGGGGCGGGTTACTTCTTGACCTGATAGCCGGTTTTAAAAATCCACCAGACTGTAAACATGCAGACCCCCAGGAAGACCGTGATCATGGTCAGACTCCAGGCGACACTGACATCGGCGATTTCATAGAAGCTCCAGCGGAAGCCGCTGACCAGATAGAGCACCGGGTTGAACAGGGTGATCTTTTGCCATAGGGGGGGAAGCATGTCGATGGAATAGAAACTGCCGCCCAGAAAGACCAGCGGTGTGACAACCAGTAGCGGGATGATTTGCAATTGCTCGAAGCTGTTGGCCCAGATGCCGATGATAAAACCAAACAGGCTGAAAGTCACAGCGGTCAGCACCAGGAATATCAGCATCCATAACGGGTGGGCGATCTGGATTGGCACGAACAGGCCAGCCGTTGACAGGATAATCAGGCCGAGGATGATCGATTTCGTCGCCGCCGCCCCTACATAACCCAGGATAATTTCAAAATACGAAACCGGCGCGGACAGCAGCTCGTAGATGGTGCCGCTGTATTTCGGGAAATAGATACCAAACGACGCATTGGCGACGCTTTGGGTCAGGATCGACAACATGATCAGTCCGGGGACGATGAACGACCCGTACGAGATCCCGTCGATCTCGGTAATTCTCGAACCGATGGCCGAGCCGAAAACGACAAAATAAAGCGATGTTGAAATAACCGGCGAGACGACGCTTTGAAACAGGGTGCGGATGGTTCGCGCCATTTCAAACAGGTAGATCGCCTTGACCGCGTGAAAGTTCATTGGCCTTCCCTGACCAGCGTCACGAAGATATCTTCAAGTGAGCTTTGGGTGGTGTGCAGATCCTTGAATTTGATGCTGGCATCATGCAGGTCACTTAACAGACCGGCAATGCCGGTGCGTTCTTCCTGGCTGTCGTAGGTGTAGATCAAGCGCAAGCCATCATCTGACAGTTCGAGTTTGTAGGCATTCAGGGTGTCTGGCACGTCAGCAAGTTCATGCTGCAATTCCAGCGTCAGTTGCTTCTTGCCAAGTTTTTGCATGAGCTCGGTTTTTTCCTCAACGATGATAATCTTGCCGTGGCTGATGACGCCGACCCGGTCGGCTATTTCCTCTGCCTCTTCGATGTAGTGGGTGGTCAGGATGATGGTGACGCCGGATTCCCTAAGGGCGTTGATGTGGTGCCACATGTCCTTGCGCAACTCCACATCGACACCGGCGGTCGGTTCATCCAGGAACAGAATTTCCGGCTCGTGGGCCAGCGCCTTGGCGATCAGCACCCGGCGTTTCATACCACCGGAAAGTTCCATGATCTTGTTGTCGCGCTTGTCCCAAAGGGACATGTCTTTAAGGACTTTTTCGATATGCCCCGGATCAGGTTTCTTGCCAAACAGGCCACGGCTGAAAGCCAGTGTGTCCTTGACCGACTCAAAGGAGTCGGTGGTCAGTTCCTGTGGGACCAAGCCGATTTTCGAGCGGGTCATCCGGTAATCATCAACAATGTCGTAGCCATCGACCGTGACGCTTCCCGTGCTCGCATTGATCAGACCGCAGATGATGCTGATCAGCGTCGTCTTGCCGGCGCCGTTGGGACCAAGCAAGGCAAGGATCTCGCCGTCCCGGATATCCAAATTTATCCCCTTAAGGGCCTGAAAGCCGCCCGAGTAGGTTTTCGATAAATCGGAAATGGAAATTAATGTGCGCATGGCGGTGACTATAGCGGCATTAGCGTTCAGAAACAGTGCTATTGGCGGCGAACCACCCGGCCAATTGATCTTCACCGATAGAACCATCGGCAGCGGCGAGAATGGTGCTTATGATATTGGTCTGATCGGGAGCGCACTCATAGCCGTTCAGTTCAAGAAAGATGATGGCGACAAGATAAGCCGTGCGTTTGTTTCCGTCGTGAAAGGGGTGGCCTTTTACCAAGCCGAAACAATAGGCGGCGGCCAGGGTGAAGATGTCCGGTTTGGGCTCGTCGTAATGCCATTTGTGAAGTGGTCGCGCCATGGCGGCTTTCAGCAGGTTTTCATCACGAACCTCACCGGACAGGCCGCCAAAAAGCGCAACAGATTGGGCGCTGATCGTCGCAGCCTCATCATCGGCCATCCATATGGGTTCGGTTTCGCCGCCCATGATTACTTAGCGAGTTCTTTGAGGGCTTCCCGGTCGCGCGCCATGACACGCTTGGCGATGTCCATCGTCTTCTTGAATTTGGGGTCGTAGGGGGTAACAAGAACACCATGTTGGGTCTCAACAACATGCAATTTGTCGCCCTCACTGACATTCAGGCGGTTCAAAACCTCCTTCGGCCATGTGGTCGCCAGCGAATTCCCGACCTTGCGCAGTTTGAGTTCCATGGGGTAATCTCCAAATAATTATACAAATGTTATTACATTAATATAATTATTGCAAGTGTCGGCAATCAAACAGGATTCTCGCTTTTGCGGGAATGACGGGGAGGGGGGAGATGGTTTAGGCCCGCTTCTTCGTCCGTGATTTTTTAAAATACGGCTTCAGGTATTGCCCGGTGTAGCTTTTCTTCACCCGGGCGACATCTTCGGGGGTGCCGGTGGCAACGATTTTGCCGCCTTTGGTGCCGCCGCCGGGCCCCAGGTCAATGACCCAGTCGGCGGTTTTGATGACTTCCAGGTTATGCTCGATGACAATCACGGTGTTGCCCGTATCGACCAGGGTATGCAGGACCTCGAGCAACTTTTCCACATCGGCGAAGTGCAGCCCGGTGGTCGGCTCGTCGAGGATGTAGAAGGTCTTGCCGGTCGCCCGTTTCGACAACTCCTTGGCCAGTTTGACCCGCTGCGCCTCGCCACCTGACAGGGTTGTCGCCTGTTGGCCCAGATGAATGTAGCCGAGGCCGACTTTTTGCAGGGTCAGCATCTTGTCGCGGATGGACGGCACCGCCTTGAAGAATTCCGCTCCCTCGTCGATGGTCATATCGAGCACATCGGCGATGGACTTGTCGCGGAAACGGATTTCCAGGGTTTCCCGGTTGTAGCGCTTGCCGTGACAAACATCGCACTGAACGTAGACGTCCGGCAAAAAGTGCATTTCGATTTTTATGACGCCGTCGCCCTGGCAGGATTCACAGCGCCCACCCTTGACGTTGAACGAGAACCGGCCCGGCTTGTAACCCCTTGTCCTGGCTTCCGGCAGGGCCGCGAACCAGTCGCGGATCGGCGAGAACGCGCCGGTGTAGGTGGCCGGGTTGGAGCGCGGGGTGCGGCCAATGGGTGACTGGTCGATGTCGATGATCTTGTCGATGAATTCGATACCCTCTATGGCTTCATGCTCGCCAGCATGGGCGCGGGCCGAATGCAGCCGCCGGGCCAGGGCCCGATACAATGTCTCAATCACCAATGTCGACTTGCCACCACCGGACACGCCGGTAATGCAGGTGAAGGTGCCGAGCGGAAAATCGACGCTGACGTTGTTCAGGTTGTTGGCCTTTGCCCCCTTGAGGGTCAGCTTGCGGCCTTTTTTGGCAACCCGGCGCTTGTGGGGCATGGGGATCTGTCTGATCCCGGTCATGTACTGGCCAGTCAGGCTTTCCGGGCTGCTCATGACCTGGTCAGGGGTGCCGCTGGCGACAACCTTGCCACCGTGAACGCCGGCGGCGGGGCCCATATCGATCAGGTAGTCGGCGGCCATGATCGCGTCTTCGTCATGTTCGACGACGATCACCGTGTTGCCGATATCGCGTAAGCGTTTGAGGGTTTCGAGAAGCCGCGCGTTATCGCGTTGGTGCAGGCCGATGGACGGTTCATCGAGCACATAAAGAACCCCGGTCAGGCCCGAACCAATTTGCGAGGCAAGACGGATGCGCTGGCTTTCACCGCCAGACAAGCTGCCCGAATTGCGCGACAGGGTCAGATATTCCAGTCCGACGTTGACCAGAAAGCCAAGCCGTTCGTTAATTTCGCGCAAGATGCGCTCTGCTATTTGCTGTTGTTTTTTGTTGAGTTTATCATTCAGTTCTTTAAACCACTGGGCCGCCGCGTCGATGGACATATCGGTGACTTCGCTGATTTGTAAACCTGCGATCTTGACGGCCAGGGCTTCCGGTTTCAGGCGATGGCCGCCACAGGCCTCGCAGGTGGTGATGGTTTGATAGCGTCCCAATTCGTCGCGCACCCATGATGAGTCAGTCTCGCGCCAGCGCCGTTCCATATTGGGTATGACCCCTTCGAAGGCCTTGTTGACGTCATAAGACTTGTGGCCATCGTGGTAGCTCATGGTCACTTCCTCATCGTCGCTGCCATATAGCAGGAGGTCGAGGACGCTCTTTTTCAGTTTGTTCAAGGGTGTTGAAAGTTTGAATCCGAAGTGTGCAGCCAGGCTTTCAAGTGTCTGGCGGTAATACTGTGATGTCGAATTTGCCCACGGCGCAATCGCCCCTTCGGCCAGCGACAGGCGGTCATCGGGGACGACCAGTTCAGGGTCGAAATACATTTCCGTGCCCAGCCCATCACAGGAGGGGCAGGCCCCGAACGGATTGTTGAACGAGAACAGGCGGGGCTCGATCTCATCAATGGTGAAGCCTGACACCGGGCAGGCAAACTTGGCTGAAAATGTCGCCCTCTCGCCGGTTTCGGAATTTTCGGCAAAGGCCAAACCATCGGCAAGTCCCAGCGCCGTCTCGAAGCTGTCGGCAAGGCGGGTTTCAATTTCAGGGCGCACGACAATGCGGTCAACGACGACTTCGATGTCGTGTTTGAGCTTCTTGTTGAGGGTCGGCACGTCGTCGATTTCATAAAGCTCGCCGTCCACCTTGACTCGCTGGAAACCGCGCTTGGACAGGTCCAGCATCTCGCGTTTGTACTCACCCTTGCGGCCGCGCACGATGGGGGCCAGCAGGTAGAGCCGGGTGCCTTCGTCCATGTCCATGACCTTGTCGACCATCTGGCTGACGCTCTGGCTTTCGATGGGCAGGCCGGTGGCCGGGGAGTGGGGAATGCCGGCGCGGGCGAACAGCAGACGCATGTAGTCGTAGATTTCGGTCACCGTGCCGACCGTCGAGCGCGGGTTGCGCGAGGTGGTTTTCTGTTCGATGGCAATGGCCGGGCTCAGGCCGTCGATGTGATCAACATCGGGCTTTTGCATGAGTTCCAGGAACTGGCGGGCGTAAGCCGACAGGGATTCCACGTAACGGCGCTGCCCTTCGGCATAGATCGTGTCGAAAGCCAGCGACGATTTGCCCGACCCGGACAGGCCGGTAATCACCGTCAGCTTGTTGCGCGGGATGTCGACATCGATGTTCTGCAAATTGTGTTCGCGGGCGCCGCGGACGGAAATTTTATCCATAATGGCCTTAATATGTGTCATCAAGTGGGCGTAAACCTCCAGATTTAATAGTGATCGGCCCGCGCGTAAAGGGTCATGGCCACCGAATCCTGATTACAATGCTATGTTCTCTTTTTGTTCTTGTCTAGGCGCGTTTAATTTGCCATCATGGCGGGGCTCGAAATTCCCCACAGCTTGTGGATAAAAGCTGGCTGGCAGGGGCTCGGGCAAGCGTGTAGAGTCCGCCGACAAGCGAGTCGCGGTTACAGTTTCAGTTAAGGGGATTTTTTATGGCAGGCAGTGTTAACAAGGTTATTCTGGTCGGCAATCTGGGACGTGACCCGGAAGTACGGTTCGCCCAGGACGGCACCAAGATCGTCAATATGAGCCTGGCGACCTCAGAATCCTGGAAAGACAAATCGACCGGGGAACGCCGCGAGAAGACCGAATGGCACCGGGTCGTTATTTTTAACAACCATCTGGCTGATATCGCCGAAAAATACCTGCGCAAGGGCTCCAAGATTTATGTCGAAGGGGCGCTGCAAACCCGCAAGTGGACCGGCAATGACGGGGTCGAGAAATACTCGACCGAGGTTGTCCTGCAGCGCTACCAGGGCGAGCTGACGATGCTCGACACCCGCAGCGAAGGCGGCGGTTATTCCGGCGGCGGTGGTTCTGACAGTGGTCCCGATTACGGTGACGGCTCCGATAACGGCGGCAGCAGCGGTGGCGCTGGTGGCGGTGGCGGTAATGCACCGGGAAGCGATCTGGACGACGAAATTCCGTTCTAGATGTCGGCAAACGCCAATGAGATTGCCATCCATGAGCACTTTGTAACGACTGCTGGTGCGCTGTCCCCGGCACTTGCTGAAGCGCTTAAGGGCGTTGGCGTTGTTTCGTTGGCAAAGCCCAGATCAGGCAAAAAGACAAACACCCTGGGATACTTCCTGTCGCGGGCCATTGTCGGGCAGCAATTATCGACCAAGGCGGCTGGCAGCATTTGGCAGCGGGTTGAGGCGGTGGTCGCGACTTCCAAATCCGCTATTCCTGATTATTTTGGTGAAAACTGCTTTGATGCGATCAGGTCGTGCGGGGTGTCAGGAAGCAAGGTCAAAGCCCTGCAAGGCATTCACGCCGCAGACCGGGCGGGCGACCTTTGCGGCAAAACCCTTGCCAAAATGGATCACGCCAGCCGTTCAGAACAGTTATTGAAAATCTGGGGCGTCGGTCAGTGGACCTGCGATATGGCCTCTATCTTCTTTTGCTGTTGCCCCGATGTCTGGCCTGAAGGCGATGTGACGGTGCAAAAGACCTTCGCCCGCCTGATCGGCAGACGAAAACCGGCCAAGGCGGCACTGCATTTTGCCCCGCACCGCTCCTATCTGGCCCTGGCCATGTGGGAAATCGCCGACGCTCGGCCTGAGTGATCGTTGAATGCTATCATTACCCCAAAGCCAAAAAAGGCGCTGCGTAGATGATCTCGCCTGAACGTTGAGCAAGTGCGTCCGGGACCAGTTCAAGGGCCATAAAGTAAGGCTTCGGATAGGGGGTCTCGAACCGGTCGGCCATCTCGACACTAAAACCGAAGCGCTGATAGTAATTGGGCTCACCAAGCACGAAGACGCCTTGCCAGCCATCGTGTTTGGCCTTGGCCAGCCCCTCAATAATCAATTCAGACCCGATACCTTTGTTTTGGCGTGTCGGAGTGACGCAAACAGGGGCCAGAGCCAGGTATCCTTCGGGTGCCTGCAATATGGAAAACAGGATGTGGCCGGTTATCTCGCCGTCTTCCTCTGCGACCAACGACAGGGCGGTGTCGCCGGATTGCCTTAAGGCGTCAACCAGACCGGCTTCTTCTGTCTGCCCAAAAGCCGCAAGGACGACGTTTTTGATGGCGGGGATATCGGCGGCGTTTTCCTCGCGGATCATCTGTTCGCGCCTTTCGGGGCGGGCGGCAGGGCGCTCAGGCGATCACGGATGGTTTTTATGAAGTCCAGGGCGTCAGCATCGCCCGGTCCGCCCTGCAAGGCGTCGAGTAGGGAATTGACGTCTTTTTCGACAATGCCGATGGTGTTGGCGGGGTCATACTCTTCGCGGGACCAGGAAATGCTGTCGAAATTATCGCCAAACCAGGTGCCGCCAGAGCTGCTTTTCATCACTTGCAGC
>JACNJU010000051.1 GCA_014382375.1 Rhodospirillaceae bacterium | reverse complement strand
ATTTTAAGTCTCTTGTGTTTACCAATTTCACCACGCCCGCACTGAGATCAAACTGCATTGAAAACGTAACCATTTCAATGCAGATTATTTGATCGATTCAAATGAATCCGGGCAACTTGTCTACCTTCACAAGAACACAAGCTGCTCCTGGCCTGTAATCGGCGAATATGCATATAGCACGTTTGCCAAATCGTGCTAACACTCTGATCATGGCTGATGAAAATAAATCGCGCCCAGCTTCAGGCCCGCCAGTCTTCGACGACGATTTCAGGTGGGCGCTCGGCGATCTGTTCGCCTGGCGGCGGGATGTCCGGCGGTTCCTGAGCGATCCCGTAGATTGCGCCGTTATCGACGGGTTGATCAGCACCGCGACGCTGGCCCCCAGCGTCGGCAACAGCCAACCATGGCGTTTCGTCACCATCGATGCACCCGAACGCCGGGCCGCCGTGCGGGCTAATTTCGAGGCCGCCAACGCCGAAGCCCTCGGCGATTATGGCGGCGAGCAGGCGAGGCTGTATGCGACTTTGAAGCTGTCGGGGCTGGACCAGGCACCGGTGCATCTGGCCATCTTCGCCGACATCAACACCCGCGATGGCCACGGACTGGGCAAGAAAACGATGCCCGAAACCCTCGCTTATTCAGTGGTTGGCGCCGTCAACACCCTGTGGCTGGCGGCCCGCGCCGAAGGCATCGGCGTCGGCTGGGTGTCGATCCTTGATCCTGTCCAGATAAACAGTGTTCTGGATGTACCGGAAGACTGGTTGCTGGTCGCCTATTTGTGTATTGGCTATCCGCAAGAAGAACACATCGACCCGGAACTTGAGCGCCACGGCTGGCAGGATCGGTTGCCTGCCGACACAATAACGATCAGGCGTTAGCTTCCTCGAACGGCTCCACCCCCAGCCCCCTGACCATCTCGCGGACGGCTTCGGCTGCGGCTTCAAGCGTTGCCTGATCGGTGCCGCGCAGGACCAGCGCCGAGCCCAGACTGCCGTCACGGAAAAACGGGTAGCTGCCGATTTCGACGTCGGCGTGCGCTTCCTGAACAACACCCAACCCCCCTGCCAGCACCCCTTCACCGATATAGGCGACGATGGTGATCGAAAGCATGGGCAGGCCGCCAACCAGCCGGTGTTTGAGGGATTCGAACATCGCCCGCATCACCACCGGCACCCCGGCCAGCACGAACACGTTGCCGATCTGGTAACCCGGGGCCTTGCTGATCGGGTTGTCGATGAGGGTTGCGCCTTCAGGCGTTTCGCACATTTTCAGGCGTTGTTCGTTAAGGTCTTCGGGGTTGCTGTAGTGCTGCTGCAGCAATGCCAGGGCTTCCGGGTTGCGGATCAGCGGCAGGCCAAATGCCTTGGCGACGGCGTCCGATGTGATGTCGTCGTGGGTCGGCCCGATGCCGCCGGTGGTGAAGACATAATCGAAGCGGGCACGGCAATCGTTGACGTTTTCGATAATGGTGTCCGTATCATCGGCGATGACGCGGGCCTCAAGAAGGCGCACCCCGATTTCGTTCAGCCGCTCGCCCAAAAACGACAGGTTGGCATCCTTGGTGCGACCGGAGAGGACTTCGTTACCGATGATAATGACGCAGGCGTCGCTCATAGCCAGTCCCTTAAAATCGCCACCAGAGGCACGTCGGCGGCGGGCATCTCGAGATTTCGCATATCAAGGGGGCGCACCCATTTCAGCTGCTGCCCCTCTACCGGTTTAATCATACCCTTCCAGACCCGGCAAACAAACAGTGGCATCAATAAATGGAAGGCCTTGCCGCCGCCCGCCTCCGCATCATAGATATGGGAGGCAAAGGTCAGGGGTGCCAGACAGCTTTCGGTAATGTCGATATCAAGCTCTTCTAGAAGCTCCCTGACAAGGGCGCTTTCGGGGGTTTCACCTTCGTCAACCTTGCCGCCGGGAAATTCCCAAAGCCCCGCCATCGACTTGCCGGCGGGCCTCTGCGCCAACAGCACCCGGCCATCGACATCAATCAGGGCGACCGCAGAAACCAGCAGCGTCGGCATGTCCGGATGCGGCTTTTTAACCTCGGCTCCGTAGCAACCGTTATCAGGATCGGTAATCGGCATTGATTGTGATGTATCCATGAGTCAGGTCGCAGGTCCACACCGTCGCATTGCCCGCGCCGACGCCAACATCAACCAGAATGTCGATTTCCTGACCCTTCATGTGTTCGGCGACCGGGGTTTCATCATAGCCGGGGACGACCATACCGTCAGCGGCGACGCGAATACCGCCAATATCAATGGCCAGCTTGTCCCGGTCGGCCTTCTCGCCAGCCTTGCCGACGGCCATAACGATGCGGCCCCAGTTGGCGTCCTCGCCAGCGATGGCGGTTTTGACCAGCGGCGAATTGGCGATACAAAGACCGATCCGTTTGGCCGCGCCGTCATTTTCGGCGCCGTGTACGGTGACCGCAATAAACTTGGTAGCGCCCTCGCCGTCCCGGACCACCTGACATGCCAGATCAATCAACAACTCATCCAGCATGGCCGTGAAATTATCCAGGGGGGCGGCGACGTCATTACCCGCCTGACCCGTTGCAAACAGCATCAGGGTATCGCTGGTCGAGGTATCACTGTCGACGGTAATCGCGTTAAAGGACTTTTCACAACCATTTGTCAGAAGCTCCTGCAAGCTGTCGGCGGGGATATCGGCGTCGGTAAAAACAAAGGCCAGCATCGTCGCCATGTCGGGGGCGATCATGCCCGATCCCTTGGCGATGCCATTGATGGTCACCTGCACATCACCGATCATGGCGCTGCGGCTTGCCCCCTTGGCGAAGGTGTCGGTGGTCATGATGGCCTGGGCGGCGGCGTGCCAGTTATCACCGTCCAGCCCACGCTCAAGAGCAGGCAGGGCGGCGGTTAGCTTATCGTCGGCCAGGGGCTCGCCAATAACCCCGGTCGAGGCGACAAAAACCTTCGAGGGACGACAGGAAAACAGATCGGCGGCGGCCTCTACCGTGCGCTCGACACTTTCAACCCCGGCCTGACCGGTAAAGGCGTTGGCGTTTCCCGAATTGACGATCAGCACGTGCGCCTGTCCGCCACTAAGCGCCTTGCGGCACCACTCGACCGGGGCCGAAGCCGTCAGCGAGCGGGTAAAGACCCCGGCCACCGTCGTCTTCGGGCTCATCTCGACAACCATCAGGTCGTTGCGGCCCTGATAACGGATAGCAGCCTCGCCAGCGCCCAGCCTGACCCCTTGCAGGGCGGGCATGGCCGGAAAATGGTCAGGCGCCAGCGGTGAGATGTCGCTCATGGTCCTTGTTTCCTACTGGGCGGGCTCAGTTTCTTTCATCGGTGTGCCATCCAGGTTAAAGCGTTCGACAATTGCCGTCTTGCGCAATTCCTGCAAGAACGCCGACCCGATTTCCCGCGACAGGGCGATCCGCAAATCCTGCTGGGATTCTTCAAGCGTCGGCGGCTGAACGGTGCGGCGTTCCTCAACCTTGATGACATGCCAGCCGAACTGGGTTTGCACCGGCTCGTCTGTGGTCTCACCGGCCTTCATGGCGAAGGCGGCTTTTGAGAACGCCGGTACCATTTGTCCCTCGCCAAAGAAACCAAGGTCACCACCACTGGTGCCTGATGGCCCTTTTGATTTGGTTTTGGCCAGTTCGGCAAAATCGGCGCCGCCCTCAAGTTCCCTGATCACTTCGCGGGCCTGGGCTTCGGTCTCAAGAAGAATATGACGGGCACTGATTTCTTCCTTCACCGCCACCTGCTTGACCATTTTCTGGTATTGCTCCGCTAGCGCCTCGTCGGTAATGCGCTTGTCGATATAGGCTGTCAGGAAGGCACGCTCCAATACCTGCTCTTCAATACGCGCCAACTGCTGGCGGACGACCGGGTCTTTATCAAGGTTGATCTTGCGGGCCTCACCAGCGACCAGTTTGCTGTCGATCAGGGAATTAACGAGCAACCCGTAAACCGCTTCCAGCGGGACGCCGCTGAAGCGTTCGGGCAAGCGCAGGCGCGCCTCTTCAATATCTGATTTGAAAATTTTAACGCCATTAACGTTAGCAACAACGACCGGCTCCTCGGCGGCAATAACAGCTTGCGGGGCGACCAGACTGAGAACAAAGACAAAAAGCGAGGCGATAAGGCTGAAACGGGTCATGAGA
>JACNJU010000082.1 GCA_014382375.1 Rhodospirillaceae bacterium | reverse complement strand
GGGATGCCGCTGGGCGCGGCGACGGCCCTGTATAAATTTCCCGGTCGCAAAACCCTGAGCGTCACCCTGAACGCGCTGATGGGATTGCCGCCGGTTGTTGTCGGCCTGATCGTTTATCTGCTGCTTTCCAGAATGGGCCCGTTCGGGGTGTTTGGGCTTTTGTTCTCGCCAGCGGCAATGATCATTGCCCAGACCCTTTTGATCGTTCCGATCATCGCCGCCTTGAGTCGCCAGATCGTCGAGGATTTGTGGAGCGAATTTCGCGAGCAGCTTTTGTCCCTTGGCGCATCGCCGCTGCGCTGCATGCTGACCCTGTTATGGGACGGTCGGTTTTCACTTTTGACAGCGGTGCTGGCCGGCTTTGGCCGGGCCTCTGCAGAGGTCGGCGCGGTGATGATCGTCGGTGGCAACATCGACCATGTGACCCGGGTGATGACGACGGCAATCGCCCTTGAAGTCTCAAAAGGTAACCTGGCGCTGGCGCTGGGACTGGGGATGATCCTGATTGCCCTTTCCCTGGCCATCAACGCCGCAGCCTTCATGCTTAAAGAGGCCGGTGTCAGGGGGCGGGCATGAACACGGACACCATCCTGCCCTTGTCACTGGACAATTTAAGCTTCCGGATTGACGGCAAGAAACTGATCAATAACCTGAGCCACCGCTTTAACGCCGGTTCCAAAACCATCATCCTTGGCCCAAACGGGGCCGGCAAGAGTCTGCTTTTAAGACTGTGCCACGGCCTGCTTGAACCGACATCCGGCAGCGTTGCCTGGCACGCTGACCCGGCCCACAAGCAGGCCATGGTCTTCCAGCGGCCGGTGATGCTGCGCCGCTCGGTCGCCGCCAATGTCGATTACGCCCTGTCGCTTAAAGGCCTTGACCCGCGGACCCGGGCGATCCGCACCGGAAAAGTCCTTGAGCGCACCGGCCTCGCCCATCTGGCCCACCACCAGGCCCGGGTGCTGTCATTTGGCGAGCAGCAGAAACTGGCCCTGGCCCGGGCCTGGGCGCTGAAACCGCAGGTGCTGTTTCTCGACGAACCGACGGCCAGCCTCGACCCGGCGGCGACCCACGCCATCGAGGACGTCATCAAGGCCATCGACGGCAGCGGCACCCGCATCATCATGACCACGCACGATCTGGCCCAGGCCAAACGACTTGCCGACGACGTGCTGTTTATCCACCGTGGAGAATTACTCGAAAGCGCCCCCGCCGAAAGCTTCTTCACACGCCCCAACGACCCACAGGCCAGGGCCTTCCTTGAAGGACAGCTGCTGTGGTGGAATAACCCCGAAACCGGAACTGAAATGCAATGAGACATCAGATGTTTCGCATCCTGCTCCTCGCCCTCGCCCTGTTTGCTCCCCTGGCCAACGCCAGCGCGGAAGAATACATCACCGTCGCCTCGACCACCTCGACCCGCGACTCCGGCCTGTTTGACGACATCCTGCCGCTGTTCACCAAAAGCAGCGGCATCGCCGTTCGCATCGTCGCCGTCGGCACCGGTCAGGCCATCAAGCTGGCCAAAAATGGCGACGCCGATGTGCTCTTCGTCCATCACCGCAAATCCGAAGAAGCGTTTATCGCAGGGGGCTTCGGGGTCAAACGGTATGACGTCATGTATAACGACTTTGTCATCGTCGGCCCGGACCATGACCCGGCGGTCATTGGTGGGGCGAAAGACGTTGCCAAAGCCTTCCAGAAAATCGCCGCCGCCAAAATCCCCTTCCTGTCACGCGGCGATGACAGCGGCACCAACAAAAAAGAGCGCGCCCTGTGGAGCGCCGCTGGCATCGATACCAGCAAGGTTTCAGGCACCTGGTACCGGGAAACCGGTTCGGGCATGGGCGCCACCCTGAATACGGCGGCGGCCGTCAACGGCTACGCCATGACCGACCGGGGAACCTGGCTGGCCTTCAAAAACAGCGGCGATTTGAAAATCCTTGTGGAGGGCGACACGCGACTGCTCAACCCGTACGGCGTCATCCTGGTCAATCCCCAACGCCACCCCCATGTCAAGGCCGCGGCCGGGCAAAAGTTCATCGACTGGCTGGTCTCAGCCCCGGCCCAGGCGGCGATTGCCGGGTTCAGGATCAACGGCGAGCCGTTGTTTAAGGGCAATGCCCGGTAGGGACTACACAAGCCCGATACTTATTTGTCGTCATAACGACGCGCATAAAGGGTGCCAATCACAGCACCGTCTGCTTTGAGGTGGCAGATGCAAAGTGGACGTTGCTGGTGACGGGTTTTTGAGTCTGTTATTGACCCTCGCCGGACTTTCCGGTGAACGGATAAGGCGGCTTGCAAAATCCGCTAGTGGACCACCTTGTTTCGCCCTTCCTGCTTGGCGCGATAGAGTTTCTTGTCCGCGTAATCCAACAAGGCGACTTCGTCATCGGCTGCCTGAATGGGGTAAACGGCTACTCCGGCACTTATGTTAACGACTATTTTTTGCTTACCATCCTCGACGACCGTTTCCTCCATCATATGACGAATCCGTTCGGCAACTTCTATGGCGTCCTCTTGCGATGCACCCGGCAAAATAGCAAAAAACTCCTCGCCGCCGTATCGGACAAATGTATCGCCTTTGCGCAGAATTCTTTGTCCGACGTTACATACCGATACAATTACCCGGTCGCCGACAAGATGTCCGTACGTATCATTAACCTTCTTGAAATGGTCGATATCGAACATGATGACGGCCAAACTTCCCTTGGTGCGAACCGCACGGGTGAATTCTTCCTGTAGGCGCTTCATGCCAAAACGCCGGTTATACACTCCCGTTAGCGGGTCCAAAGCGGCTACCCGCTGCAAATGCCTGTGCGCCAACGCGTTCTGGATAGCAAGCCCAAGCCCTTGCCGGAACAAACGGGCTATCCTTAAGGAGTCTCGTATAAAACCAGATGCAGAGACAAGAACCACGGCAGCGATGGTATGATCGATAAAAGCCACCGGGATAATACAGACTTCGCGAGGCTTAAAATTGGAAACGATACCGTCAACGATCAAATCTTCCGGCATTTCAAGGCGGGTCTCAATGCCGTGGTGGAATACATGACGAACGTGGTCGTTTTTTAAAAGCGATTCCGCTTCCTTTATGCCGCGGCAAGCGGCAATTTCCAATTCGCCCGAGGCTTCGGCGACAATAGCCCCGGCTTGCGCTTTGGTATGGATCAGCAACTGCGTCAATGCATTCTCAACCAGTTCTTCGAAATCAAGCGTCACCGACAGCGATTGAGTGAAGTCATCTACAGCCTGTTCGACATGTCGGGATTCGGAAAATGCATCCAATAATCCGTTATAAGCGCGGGCGCTGTCTCCGATCTCATCTTCAGAATCGACCTTGATGGCGCAATTTTCAGGGGTACAACTACTCCAGTCACCGGTGTATGTCGCATTGCCGATGAGCGCGCTGACTTCGCCCATTTTTCCTGCCAAAAAGCGCAAGCGAGGTCGAATGACCAAATGGGCGATAAGGAAATTCAGGCCACCGACGGCGACGCCCGCAGACAAAGTTGCCGCGAAGAAGCCCGGAGCAAGGGCCTGGTCCGCCGAAATACCCAGAAGAAGGACAAAGAATGGAAATGCCACGCCGGCAAGAATGCCAAACGCCATCATCCAAATAGCGAGATCTGTCAGAACCTTATTCGTTATACGCAAACCAACCTCCCCTGTAATGCATCCCACTCGAATTACCGGGTAATCGTACGCAATTCCGACAATCAATGAAATAGCCACGCCGCCATTGAATTTGAGCAATGTCCCTTGTTGGCTATAACCGGCGGTTTCAGCCACCTCTTAATCCATGGCCGTAGCCGGGGGCCAAGCGGGCATCCAGTTTTCAAAAACCATATTTTCAATTTTGACTTCCGGTTATGGGGGGCTAAGCGGTCGTGAAATATGGTGCCGCCTGATTATCCGATTTGAGCTTTTTGACGTAACCCCTGACTTCGTCGAAAAAATGATTGTCGTCCTTTGTCCATAAAATAGCATGGCTGGTCTCAGCCCCGGCCCAGGCGGCGATTGCCGGGTTCAAGATCAACGGCGAGCCGTTGTTTAAGGGCAACGCCCGGTAGGGACTGCACAGGCCCGATACTTTTTTGCCGTCATAACGACGCGCATAAAGGGTGCCAATCACAGCACCGTCTGCTTTGAGGTG
>JACNJU010000168.1 GCA_014382375.1 Rhodospirillaceae bacterium | reverse complement strand
CTTGCCCTCAAGAAAAGCGCGTTGGATCTTTTGTCTCGTGATACCGCTGGCAATGTAACCATCAAGGATATTGGCCGAGAGGCAAATGTCACAACCGCGATGATCTATTACTACTTTGAGGACAAAGACGATCTGCTGAGATCGGCTATTGAGTATGCAGTTGACAACTCTTTTGCACATTTTGAGAAGCTAAGCCAGGATATTGAACACCCTGCGGCATTGATACATGAGTGGCTTCGAACGCATGAGGAACTTGTTGAGCCAATCAGAAAAATGATGAAGCTGAACCTTGATTACAAAATGGGAAAAGACAGAACCGATCGTACCGATCAGGTAATCCAGCATTTCTATGATTCAGAGAGAACAATTTTACTGGACTGTGTCAGAAGAGGAATCCGCTTGGGTATTTTTACAGAAGTGGATCCGGAGTCAATTTGGGTTATCGTCTCGACCTTTCTGGATGGCGCAATGGTTCGATCGGGAATTGTCGACGGATTTGACGTCAAGAAAGCAATCGTTGTTTTTGAAGCATTGCTATGGGAACGGCTCGGCTACAGCGGCAAGAGTTTCTAAACAAACTTCCAATGAATTGCGGTAGCGCACGACCTTATATGCGCATGTATGCGCATGGAAAATTTCTCTTGATGCAAAGCTCTGTTGCGCGTTCCCAGGCAGATAGTGCGGTCGCATGGCCTGTCATGTCTCAAGCATACCATTGGAATAGTACGGCGATCTCTCTCATCTAAAATTGGCAGACGAGGGATCAACTCTGTTGCCGTAAACCTCGAAAGTATGATTTCATGGGCTTCTGAGGGTACGACCCATGTGCATAAAGAGGTCATATCGTATGACCGTCGGATCGATAATGGCAATCTGTTGTTTCTGAAATACGATTATCACATGAATTTTTGTATTTGTTGACGATTTTCGTACAATTATCTATGGTAAAATTTGTTCTTATAAATATTTTTTGGGAGAATCACTGAATTTCATATCTATCAGCGACCACTAAGAGTTGCGAAAAATTGCGCTAAATGGCATTTTGGTAGTTGAAATTGCTAATAAATTGACAGTTATTTAATTGTCTGATTAGTTAATTCTTATAACTCCGGAAAAATATACGGGAGTACAGATGACGGCTGGGAGAGAAAAGGCAATAAATAAGAGCGCAGGAATGCCGAGTTGTACGTCCATGAAACGCCTGCCAAACCTGAAACAAAGTGCACTCCAATCTCTAAGGGATGGCGAATGCATGCGTTTTATCATTCTCCGGGATGAAATCGTCTCTGACATATCCACATCAAATAGCGAAGACCTCACTCGCCAGTCAGTCATAACATCGAAAAAAGATGGTCGGGCGTCCTGCCCCCCAGCTGTGGAAGAACTGAATGTGTCCGAGACGACAGTCTGGAACCGCGTTGAGCTGTTTTGGGAACGCAATCTGATTCTTCTTTTCACGATAAGCGACCGGTCAAATCCTGCTTACTTGACCTGTCAACGAACCTCATTGATTGGTAAATGCCTAGGTTGACAGGGACGGAGGAATCGCTGTGGTTAGATTTTGCAAATAAGGTGCTAGTGTTGTTAGGAAAACAACTGACCCACGTGGACAGCAAATGTCTGAATGAATATGAGAGATAGAGATGAATGAGAATGCGCAAACAGCAACAGGAATGGCTTCTGCAGCGGACAATGGGTCAGCGCCTATAGGCCAGGCACCACTATTCAAACAGCCACGTGACGGGTTCTTTGAGCTACGTGGAACGGTTAGCAGAACTCAAACTATTATACTTGGGTTTCTCGGTGTTATTGCCCTGTTTCTCGTTTGGGAATTAGCACACTACTTGACGCCCGAGCAACAACGGAAATTCGTTCCAAGTGCTACTCAAGTGACAGGTAAGGTAATCCAGCTGTTTGCAGAAAAAGGGTTTCTTGGGGACGTCGCGAAGAGCGTTTACCGCATTTACCTGAGTTTCTTTATTGCCTGTCTCGTCGCGATTCCGATTGGCATTCTCATGGGATCGTTCATCAAAATGCGCGCGCTGATCAACCCGACGGTTGGCGGGTTGCGTTATCTACCGGCGGCCTCATTTGTGCCACTGTTGTTGGTGTATTTCGGACCAACTGACTTTGCAAAAATGGCGCTTCTTTTCTTAGGGTGTGTTTTCTTCCTGATAGCATTAATCCTCGACAATATTGAAGCCGTACCTCGAGCCCTCATTGAATCCGCACAAACAATGGGTGCCGGACGGATACATATCATCTTCCGCGTAACATTCCGATCTGCTGCCCCGCAAATCCTCGACTCCATGCGTAATATGATCGCCGTATCCTGGACCTATCTCGTGATTGCGGAAATCGTCGCTGCAACAGATGGCATTGGGGCTGTGATGATGCGAGGCGCACGTTTTCTGCATGTTGACGTCATCATGGGCGGTATCCTTACAATTGGGGTTTTGGGCGTGTTAACGGATATTACTTTCCGGGTCGCGGCCCATTTTCTATTCCCCCACACACATGCGCGGCGCTGAGGAGTCTGAAACATGGGTTTATTCGGAAACAATTTTAATGCAGCGCATCATGCGGCTCTCGAGGCCGCACAAAAAGAAGGCAAGTTCCCTCTGAGTGTCAATCGGGTGTCAAAAGAGTATTTGAATGGTGAGCGTGTTGCCGTTGATGACATGTCCTTTGATATCAAGGAGCACGAAGTTACGGCAATGATTGGCCCGTCTGGCTGCGGAAAAACCACTGTGCTCCGTCTCATGGCGGGCCTGGAGTATCCAACGCGTGGCAATGTTGAGTCGTTTGGCATGCCAATCAAAGGACCGGGACCTGAGCGCGGGCTCGTGTTTCAAGCCTACACCTCCTTCCCATGGCTGACCGTTATTGAAAACGTCCAGCATGGTGTCGCAATTCAGGGGTATTCAAAAGCAGAACAACGTGATCGGGCGGAACATTACCTGAAACTCGTCCATCTAATCGATTTTGCCAACGCGTACCCGGATGAATTGTCCGGCGGCATGAAACAGCGTGTTGCTATCGCGCGAGCACTTGCACAGGATCCACAAATTTTGTTGCTCGACGAACCTTTCGGCGCACTCGATGCGCAGGTCACCTGGGAAATGGAAGAAATGGTGGTCGAAATTTGCGAAACCACGAACAAGACAATTGTCCTTGTTACCCACGACATTCAGGAAGCGGTTTATCTGGCCGATCGGATCATATTTTTCACGAGCCAGCCCGGAAGAATTAAGGAAGACATGGCTATGGAGTTCAAGGATGGCCAACGTTTCAAGAGAAAAGAAGATCTTTTGTCAGAACCCGGATACGTGGAAATGGAAAAGCGCCTCTACACAATGATGCGGGAAGAAATTCAGGGGCGTATCAGTTAACGAACTAAAAGCAAACTGTCATCATCACTTTATTAATAGGGAGATTGAACATGACTTCACAGATTCCAAGAATTGTAATAAGGCGGTTATCGCGCTTACTTGCGATAACGGTTCTGTTTTGTGCTTTGCTCGTTGGTACTGCCGGAACAGTGATGGCGAAAGAAAAAGTCAGAGTTGGTCATTTCACGTGGCCGGGATATGGCTTTTTGTATGTAGCACAGGAAAAGAACCTAGCCCCCGATCTTGAGTTCGAATTTACCATCATTGAAGATCCCATTCAGCTCTTCAGCTTGCTTTCTTCAGGTCAACTTGACCTTGTTTTCAGCACAGTTGAATTCGGTCCCATCGCGACCGCCGAAGACATGGGATTTAAACTTGTCTCGTTCACGAACTTGAGCAATGGCACCGACAATATTGTTGTTCGCCCCGACATCAAGGAAGCATCTGATCTGGTTGGAGAACAAATCGCAGTCCTCGAAGGTGGTCTCGCGCAAATCATGGTGGCTATCTGGCTTGAAGAAAATGGCGTCAGTGTGGACGATGTCCAGATGGTTAACCTCATTGCCGGTGACGCTGCAGCAGCCATGACGAGTGGACAGATCGCAGCGGCTGAGTTGTGGGACCCATTTGGTGCACAGGTTCTGGCCGATCTTCCGGGCGCACGTTCTGTCAGTAATTCGCGTGAAGAATTCTGGACGAAAACGGGACTCATTGGAGACGCATTCTTCATGTCTGATACATTCACGTCAGAACGTCGAGACGTAGCGGTCAAAACCACGAATGCTCTTTTTGATGCCGTAGAGTACTGGAGAGCGAACCCGGTTGAAGCCGGCAAGATTATTGGTGATGCCATTGGCTTCTCGGA
>JACNJU010000166.1 GCA_014382375.1 Rhodospirillaceae bacterium | reverse complement strand
CGCCAGGGGATCGTTTTTGAACGCCCCATAAACGTCGGAGGAAGGATCTGGACCATTATCGCACGGCCCGTCAAATCTGATTTAGGTGGGAATATTTCCATTCAAAACTGGTTCGTCCTTCTTGCATCCTTGTTGGTGACCGGGCTTGTCTGCGCCTATGTCGTTTCTGTCAGTCGTCGCGCCCGCACGGTCGAAAATATGGTCCGTCAAAGAACGCTGGAATTGAACGAAGCCACCCAACAAGCACAAGACAGGGAATCCAGAATTAGCGTCGTGCTGGATACGGTTGTTGATGGCATCGTTACGATTGATGACAGGGCGACAATCGAAAGCTTCAACCCTGCTGCGGCCACCATATTTGGTTATACAGTTGAGGAAATGATGGGGGAAAATCTGGGCCTGTTGATGGCAGAACCCTATCGAAGCATGCACGAAAGTTATGCCAAAAAGTTCCAGGAAACGGGAAATATAAGCATTGTAGGCAGAACCCAGGAGATCATTGGCGCCCGCAAGGATGGTTCGACTTTCCCCATGGAAATGGCGATCGGAGAAATGAGAATCGGAGCCAAAAGAATGTTTACCGGTATCTTTCGTGATATCACAGATCGCAAACAGGCAGAAAAATCCAAGGCTGATTTTGTCTCTACGGTCAGTCATGAGTTGAGAACTCCCCTGACATCTATCAAGGGCGCGCTGGGACTTATCAGGTCAAATACAGCCGGAGAACTTCCGGACAGCCTTAAATCCATGTTTGAAATTGCGTATTCGAACAGTGATCGACGTGTTCGCCTGATTAACGACATTCTGGATGTCGAGAAAATTTCAGCCGGGAAAATGGAATATCAGATGGGGAGCCTGGACCTTATTGATTTGCTTGAGCAATCCGTGGCGGAAAACAAGGGCTTCGGAGATGAAAATGGTGTTCGCTTTAATCTCACCATGGAAGTCGGCAACTCGAAAATCAATGGCGACCCGGGTCGATTAATGCAGGTATTTGCAAATCTGTTATCGAATGCGGCAAAATTCTCACCTGAAAATGAAATCGTCAAAATAGAACTGACGCAGCATGGTCAATGGCAACGAATTTCAGTAAGGGATAACGGCCCGGGAATTCCTGAAGATTTTCGAGACAAGATATTCGAGCGTTTTTCACAGGCGGATTCCTCAGATACCCGCCAGAAAGGCGGCACCGGCCTGGGCCTGAACATTTCCAAAAGTATTGTTGAGGCCCACGGCGGCATGATCAGTTTTGAAACCGAGATTGGCAAGGGCACGACTTTCATTCTGTATCTACCAAACCTGCTTGAGAGAGAAGAGCAACTTGCTGACATTAAAGATGAGACATCCTCTCCCCGGGTTTTAATTTGCGAAGATGAAAAAGATATCGCCACCTTGCTGGAACTTATGCTCAAGCAAGATGGCTACCACACAGATACGGCCAGAAATGCTGCGCAGGCCAGTTCCCTTATGCAAAACAACGATTATGACGCCATAACCCTGGATATAGGTCTTCCCGACCTGGACGGTATCTCACTTATCCGCGAAATCCGTGAGAACCCCAAAACACGTGATTTGCCTATTATTGTTGTTTCGGCCATGGCGAGTGAAGGAAAGAAAAGCCTGAATGGCGATGCTATTGGCATTATTGACTGGATCGAAAAACCCATTAATCAAAAGCGTTTATCCGAGCGATTGAGCCTTGCCATATCGCGTTCCAGCAAAGAGAAGCCCAATATCCTTCACGTTGAAGATGACCCGGATATTCTGGAAATTGTCTCGGAGCTTGTTGCCGAATTCGCCGATGTGGTTCCTGCCATGACACTGGCCGAAGCAAATAAATTGCTGAAAAACCAGGAATTCGACCTTGTGATTCTTGATCTGATCCTTCCCGATGGCCTCGGGGATGATCTGCTGCCTTTAATTAATCAATCCGGTGGCTCGCCAACCCCGGTCATCGTTTTTTCCGCCAAGGAGGTTTCCGGGCAAGGCAGCAAACGCTTTATGGCTTCGTTGATTAAATCACAGACAACGAATGAAAAATTAATAGGAACGATCCGATCTGTGATCAAGGCGGGACAACAGGGGACCCGCACGATATAATCGTCAGCATGACGATCTCGAACCGCCCCGCCCCGCCGCCGCCAAGTTTCATCACGATTGCAGATGAAATCGAAAGCAAGGCGCCTTCACGGCCCCTGCCCACATATCAGGCGGACGCATCACCGATCAACGTCGAGAAAATTGATCGAAACATCAACGAATCCCTGCGCAAACAGATCCTTGATATCATCAACAAAAACCCGGATTTCGCCTTGTCCGTCATCCGTGGCTGGAAAGACCGGAGAGACTAGGAATGGTGAAGCGTGACCCGGAAGGATACCTGATCGAACCGGAAGACTGGACGGACAAGCTGGCCCATGAATTGGCAGCCGAGGAGGAAATCGTGCTCACGGATGAACATTGGGTGGTTATCAAATTCATGCGGGATCATTACAAGGACAATCAGGTCACTCCCGATGTCCGCCACGCCATGAAGCAACTGAAAGAAGAATGTGGCGCCGGCCGAAACAGAATTTTTGAGCTCTTTCCCTATGGCTATGTGCAACAAGCCTGCAAGATTGCCGGCATGAAGCGCCCCCGCACCTGGAGCACAGGCTGAGCCTGTTCGGGAAAAGTTCTTTAATTTTTCAGCTAATCCAGTGAGTTAAGCTGGCTTTCAATCCTGGCCATCACTTCTTCGATGGTGCCATCCAGTGGCTTGGATTGACCATCGTCTTTATGGTCGATCATATTTTTCAAACGCGCAAGGTGAGCATCCAACGCCCCTGCATCCAGCATCACAGATTCCTGGTCATTTGACCCACTGGCATGGAATTCCATGGCATCAAGCAAGGCCAGCAGTCTTTCACTGTAAACCTTGCCTTCATTTTGCAAACCTAACCGCTGTTCCAGATCGACAACCCGTTCGTAAAGATCAGCGACGCTCATTCAACCCGCACCTTAATCAACATTTCGCAATTATCTTACACAACCCCATATGGTGAAGAAAGTGCGAAGATGCTTGCCATTGCCCACGCGCAAGACTATGGATACGCATATATCCCATCACTGGGGGGAGCCGTCGCATACGGCTGAGAGGTCTCGAAAATATTATGAGACGACCCCTTGAACCTGATCCGGTTTATGCCGGCGTAGGAACGAGTGAAGAATGACTAATTCCGCCGCAAATCCAAGTTTATCACCTACGCCTGTCGGCCTAAGCGTCCGCGGTGCACATCTGGCGTGGCAGGATAAAGTTCTGTTTGACGGGCTTGATCTTGACCTCAAGGCGGGGCGCTGGACGTGCCTGCTGGGTCCAAGCGGCATTGGTAAAAGCATGCTGCTTCGCCTGATTCTGGGCCTCGACGGACTGGAGGGTAAATCCGATGTCATATCATGCTCCGATGGCCTGCCGCTTGATGGCCGGGTTGCCTTTATGGCGCAACGGGATTTCCTGTTCCCCTGGTTGAACATTATCGACAACGTTCTTGTCGGACGCAGACTCAGAAACGATAACCCTCCCGATGCACAGGCTCACGACCAAGCCTGTCATTTATTGAGTGCGACCGGCCTCGCTGATGTCGCTCAGGCCATGCCAGACACTCTTTCAGGTGGCATGCGCCAACGGGTAGCCATTGCCCGCACATTGATGGAAGATCGACCGGTGGTCCTTATGGACGAGCCTTTTTCGGCGCTGGACGCCATTACCAAGATTAAATTACAGGGACTTGCGGCAGAACTGTTAAGCAACCGTACTGTCCTGCTGGTAACTCATGATCCGCTAGAGGCTTTGCGTCTGGGTCATTCGGTTCATGTCATGCGGGGGCGCCCGGCAATATTAGGCGAGGCGATTGAGCCGCACGCGCTCCCTCCCCGCCAGGTGGACGATCACGAGGTGCTGGAGCATCAGGGCGAACTGCTGAAGCAATTGGCGGAGGCAAGCCTGTGACGTTCGTGCGCCCCGTCATCATTTTTATTGGACTTATCGCCCTGTGGCAGATCGTTGTCGTCGTCAGTGGCGCCCCCCATTACATTCTTCCGGGTCCCCTTGCCGTGGTCGAAGCATGGATATCCCGACCCGCCCTGTTTCTGCAACATGGCGCCATCACCCTGGCAGAAATCCTGTTGGGGCTATGCTTCGGGCTAGCCCTTGGCGTCACCAGCGCCCTTGTCATGGCTTATTTCAGGCCTGCCCGTGAGTGGTTGTTGCCCGTGCTGGTGATCAGCCAGGCCGTTCCCGTTTTCGCACTGGCGC
>JACNJU010000018.1 GCA_014382375.1 Rhodospirillaceae bacterium | reverse complement strand
AAATCGATGAGGAATCACGATCAAACCCGCGTCCAATTGAACTCATCGACTCGCCGCGTTGCCAGCGATCCCATATCTCAGACTTCTGTTGACTGGTAAAATATATCCGATGTCTTCGCTTCATCTAAACACTCCATCTTTTCAATAAAGACTAAAGTGTTGCGTCGACCGATTGAAACCACACCCCGGCTACGGTCATAGATTTAGAGGTGGCTGAAACCACCGGTTATAGCCGAAATAAGAAATCAGCGGAACTACCCGACGGCACAAACAACTCTCTTTTTTCATAAAATGACATAGATCATCGAAAAAGAAATTTACGGTGTCCTATTCTCATCGACTTAAGAATCTTCAAGGAAGAGAGGCTTGAAGAATTCCATCAATTTCTAGACTGAGGATAAAACTATGTACCTTATGCGTATATTTCTTTCCGGGCTGCTCGTATTGGCTTTTGGACTAACTTCGGCGCCTATTGCCAAATCTGACGAATTGTCCATAAACACAGTCAATTTAACCGACATTCTTGAAGGTGGGATGCTTTACGACAACTGGATTGCAGTTCTCGGGGCAGAAAAACCAAGCGCTACGCACTCTTTATGGCCGGCTTCCAACACCAAGAAAAAAGGAGGCACCACCTGGCGCTGCAAATCATGCCATGGATGGGATTTTATGGGCAAGGACGGTGCCTATGCCAGCGGTTCCTATAAGACAGGCATCAAGGGCATTCGGGCTTCTGCAGGCGGTGATCCGGCAGCGATAGCGAAAATTCTTCGCGGTTCCGACCATGGATTTACGCCCTCCATGATTCCCGACGCGGCCCTCAACAAACTCGCCTTGTTCGTCGCCAAGGGACAATACAGTCTTGATGCCTATATTGACCGTGCCAGCAAAAAGGCGAAAGGAAATCCGGCAATAGGTAAGGTTTTCTACAACACTAGCTGCAATCGTTGCCATGGCGACGATGGGAGGGAAATGAACTTTAAAACTGCCGATAAACCGGAATACCTGGGCACTCTTTCCAATGGCAATCCATGGGAAACCATCAATAAAATAAGGCATGGGCAGCCCGATTCACAAATGCCGGCCATGGGGGCCTTAGGGCTTCAGACAATGGCTGACATCCTTGCCTATACCCAAACATTGCCGAGAAAATAACTTCTTCGGTTTTGTATTTGTTTAGAGGAAATCCGGCCCCATCAGGGACCGGATTTTTCTCATGTGTACTGACACGAAACGTCTCCAATGGGTCATTTCCAAACTTAAACAACGACCGTAAATGACTTCCGTTAAGCGTACAAAAACGGGCATCGCCGATTTGGACAGGTGCCACCGAAATCACGCACTGAATTACGGAAGTCGTTGTCGTGCTTTCCTGGGCCTCAACCCGGAAAATTTCTGGCGGCCATTTTGACGGCGCACCAAACCGGGACTTGCAATGAGTGACCAGAAAAGCGCTGACCTTTCGGCCTGGTTGAAGGATAATCCGCCAAAAGGTGAATTCCTTTAGTTTTGGGAGGCAGTGCGATCATGTCCAATTACGTTCTTGCCATTGATCAGGGAACAACATCATCGCGGGCCATCGTGTTTGATGACCATCATGCTCCTGTTGTTATCGTACAACAGGAGTTTGAACAGCACTTTCCGCAATCAGGATGGGTCGAACACGATCCGCAAGATATCTGGCAGACCACGCTGTCCACATGCCGTGATGCGATGGCAAAGGCAGGTCTCGCTGTCGCTGACATTGCCGCCATCGGCATTACCAACCAGCGCGAAACCACCATCGTTTGGGACCGCCAAACAGGCAAGCCCCTGCATCGGGCCATCGTCTGGCAGGATCGGCGTACTTTCGAGACCTGTGCTGCGCTGAAGAAGGCCGGTCATGAACAGGTGGTCAGCGCCCGTACCGGATTACTGCTCGATCCCTATTTTTCAGGAACAAAGGTGGCCTGGATTCTCGATAACGTTGAAGGAGCCCGGAGCGCTGCGGATGCCGGTCGGCTGGCCTTTGGCACCATCGACAGCTTTCTTCTCTGGCGACTGACCGGTGGCAGGGTTCACGCCACAGACGCCACCAATGCCAGCCGGACCATGCTTTACGATATCCATGACGGCTGTTGGTCCGGCGAGATGTGCGACCTTTTACACGTCCCGATGTCGCTGCTGCCGGAAGTTATGGACAGCGCCGCTGATTTTGGCGAAACCGACCCGGCGATATTTGGCGGCTCTATCGCCATTGCTGGCGTGGCCGGTGACCAGCAAGCCGCAACGGTCGGTCAGGCCTGTTTCAAGCCGGGTATGATGAAGTCCACGTACGGCACAGGTTGCTTCGCCCTGCTCAACACCGGACAAACCGCCGTTCCTTCCGGCAACCGGCTTTTAACGACGATTGCCTATCAACTGGATGGTCAGCCCACATACGCCCTTGAAGGGTCAATCTTCATTGCCGGGGCGGCTGTGCAATGGCTGCGCGATGGCCTGAAGATCATTGACGATGCGGCACAATCCGGTGAACTTGCCCAGCAGGCCGACCCGAACCAGAATATCTATATGGTCCCTGCCTTTGTTGGTCTTGGTGCCCCCTATTGGGACGCCGAAGCGCGCGGTGCCCTGTTTGGCATCACCCGGGCAACCGGCCCCGCGGATTTTGCCCGTGCCGCTTTGGAAAGTGTCGGCTTCCAAACCCGTGACTTGCTGGAAGCCATGAAAGGTGACTGGACAGGTGCCGGTTCGGATACGGTGCTGCGGGTCGACGGCGGCATGACGGCATCGGATTGGACCATGCAGTTTCTGGCCGATATTCTCGGCGCCCCGGTTGACCGTCCGCAAGTCCTTGAAACGACAGCTTTAGGGGCTGCTTACCTGGCCGGTATGCAGCGTGGTATCTATCCTGATTTTGAAGGATTTGCAAAAACCTGGGCCTTGCAACAGCGCTTTTCGCCTGACCTGAGTGCCGATCTGCGCGAGCAACGCTACGCGGGCTGGCGTGACGCGGTCAGTCGAACCTTGACCAATCAGTCGTAACAACCGGCCTGACGGGCCAGTCGTTTGGTCATCGCCAAGACCGTGTCGATTGTCGGGGTCGGGGTGTCGGTTAACAGTCCCAGTTCCTGAACCGAGCTTACCAGGGCGTCAATTTCCATGGGTCGTCTTCGTTCAAGATCTTGCAGCATGGATGTTTTATGGGCACCAACAGCGCCGGCACCCTTGATGCGTTTGTCCACATCAATAGGGAATTTGACTCCCAGTTTTGCGGCGATCATTTCGGCTTCAACCATCATCGACCTGGCAAGCCCGCACGAATCGGGATCACTGACGATATCTTCCAGGGTTGATCCGGTTAGCGCGCTGATCGGGTTGAATGACAAATTTCCCCATAATTTGAGCCAGATTTCATCGCGAATATTGGTTTTCACCGGAGCCCTCAACCCGGCGGCGATCATTGCCTTGCTCAAGGCCTGGACACGTTCTGACTTTGATCCATCGGGTTCGCCCAGGGAAAATCTGTTGCCTTCAATATGCTCGATGATGCCGGGCTCAGTCACTTCACAAGCGGGATAGACGACACAGCCGATGGCGCGCTGGGGCGTTATGGTGCGCCACAGAACACCGCCCGGATCGACGCTTTCAATACGGTGGTCTCGCCAGGCTCCCTCAAGCCCGTGGAAATACCAGAACGGCATTCCGTTCATGCCGGTGACGACGGCCGTTTCCTTACCCAGCAAGGGGGCAAGTTTGTCGGCAATCGGCGGAACCGAATGCGCTTTCAGGGTGAGGATAACATAGTCCTGGGAGCCCAGGTCGGCAGGATCGTCACTGGCCGTTACGGTGGCGGTTTTTTCTTCACCAGCGATGCGCAGGCGCAGACCGTTTGCGCGAATGGCCTCAAGGTGCGCTCCCCGCGTGACGATGGAAACATCATAACCGGCACGTTTTAATTCAACGGCCATATAGCCGCCGATGGCACCCGCTCCGAAAACGCAGATTTTCAACTTGTCAGCCCCAGTTTTTCAGCAAGTCCGATACGCTGTACCTTGCCCGTTGCGCCTTTCGGAATTTCCTCAAGGATAATCACTTTACGCGGCACCTTGAAGTCGGCGAGGCGGCTGCTAGCGTAATCGCGGATAGCCCGCTCGTCAGCATTGCTGCCTTCATTCAAGACCACTGCGGCGGCGACTTCTTCACCCAGTTTGTCATGGGGCATGGCAAAGGTGACGATCTGGGCAATATCGGGATGATCGAGCAGAACTTCATCAATCTCACGCGGTGAGATTTTCTCGCCGCCACGATTGATGATTTCTTTCAAGCGCCCGGTAATGGTCAGGTAGCCCTGGGCGTCAAGATTTCCCTGATCGCCGGTGCGGAACCAGCCACCCGTAAAGCCTGTGGCATTGGCTTCATCATTGTTCTGGTAACCGGTGGTGACATTATCGCCCCTGATGACGATCTCACCTGTCTCTCCCTGGGCAAGGATATTGCCGGTTTCATCCATGATGCCAACTTCTGGTCCGGCGGCGATGCCGACGGTGCCGGGCTTGCGGTCCAGGGGTTCAAGCGGGTTAGAGGCCATTTGATGGGCCGCTTCGGTCATTCCGTAGGCTTCGATGACCCGGCAGCCGAATGTTTGCTCCAGTTGCAGCAAGACCTGGGGCGGTAAAGCCGCCGATGATGAACGCACGAAACGCAGTTCGCCCCGCGCCAGGCTTTCGGCATTGCGCGGGGCGCGGGCCAAAATCGTTTGATGCATGGTCGGAACCGCCGTGTACCAGCTTGGCCGGGCGTCATCCATCCACGCGAAAAATTTAAGCGCATTGAAGCCCGGGGTGCAAAAGATGGAAGCCCCTGCGGCCAGCGACGACAACACCGCGGCAATCAGGCCGTGGATATGAAACAGCGGCATGACGTTAAGGCAGCGGTCGTTTTCACTTAAAGCCAGTGTCTTGCCAATATTGAAGGCAGACGTGCAGACATTACGATGGCTTAAAGGAACGATCTTGGGCCTGGATGTGGTGCCCGATGTATGCAGGACGAGGGCGACATCATCGACCTGGGCGGAGCCACCGTTCGTTGTTTTCACCGGCACCAGGGATTGATCTTCAAGTTGCAGGGAAAAGGACCCGGCGGCGGCTTCATCGACGATGAGTTCGATAATCATGACGCCGTGCTTCGCTGCGACGGCGCGGGCAGGGGAGTCCATGCCTTGCTGGATGACCAGGGCGCGGGCGTTCAGATCGGACAGGTAAAAATCAAATTCATCTTCCCTGTAGGCCGGGTTCAGGGGAGCGGAGGTCGCTGCCGATGCGATAGCGACAAAAGCCGTCGCCATTTCCGGGCCGTTGGGCAGAATAATGGCAACCGGATCGTTGCGGCCAATGCCCAGGTCATTCAATTTAATGATGGTGTTGGCAACCAGCTGGTTTAGCGCGCCATACGTTAATGGCGCCCTGTCGGGGGCGCTGATGGCGACGGCGCTCTCCTCATGGGGTGCGATAAGGTGTTCGATGGTCGTGTCGGTCATGTGGTCCCTCAATTTTCTGTTCTTTGCACCCGGCTTATCCGGTTTCGATGGCGTCATCAATAGCGACAACTTCGTCTGCTTCATAGTTTGAACCGAGCAAGGCCTTGTGAACCGAATGCAAATGATCACGCATGGCGGTTTCAGCCTGTTCCATATCGCGGGCGATGATGGCGTCAATAATGGCTAAATGCTGTTTTCCAGAACGTTGGCGGTGGGCATCGGTCAAACGCGATTTGCGCAAGCGTCCCCATTCGGTGGCTTCGCGGACCGTATTCAAGGCATTGAACAGGGTTAACAGAAGCATGTTGTGAGCACCTTTGGCGACGGCCTGATGGAAAGCGCCGTCCCAGCGCTCATACGTATGCCAGTCGACAGCGGCGTCTTTTCGCTTTGAACATAAACGCATGCGTTCGATATCTGCGGCGGTGGATTGAATAGCCGCTATCCGCGCGAGGCCCGGTTCCAACAACAGTCGTGCCTGCATGACTTCTGCAGGATTGGTGTGCGTGCTCAGGGCCGTAATCTCATCCATTCTGTCAAGCGGACGGGTGCCGATAAAGGTGCCACGGCCAACATGACGCCAGATCTTGCCTTCGGCTTCGAGCAGGCTGAGTGCCTTTCGCAATTCCCCACGGCTTATCTTAAGCTCTTCGCAAAGACGCCGTTCGGGTGGCAATTTGCTTTGCGGCGGCAATGCCTGGTTTTCGATATAGGACGCCAAATGGGCGGCTACATGATCTTGCGGATTCATTTTAGGCAAGTCTCCTAAACCAACTTTAACCAATATACACATTGGCTAAAGCGCATACAACAAATTTATCGTTATATTTCAAAAAGTTAACCAATAACCATCGGATCAATTGACACCATTATTATAATGGTTGATAATTATGTGTCCATTCAGAAATATAACAAATGGGGAAGTTGGTGATTTTGTTGGGTTTGAAACAGGCATATCGCAGCTTCCGCGAGGGGTAAATCCTCAAAAATAGAACGAATAAACCTGCGTAAAAATACGCTTTGGTGCACAAGGGAGAGAATCATGAAGTCTTTATGTAAAAAATTCACGTTGGTCGTGGCCACGTTATTGTTGACGACGGTATTTATGGCCAGCAATTCATACGCTGCAAAAATTCGTATTGCCCTGGCTGAAACGCCGTCAGACGAATTGGCCGCCTTTTTTGTCGCTTTGGACCGGGCGAAAGCCAATGGTCTGGATTATGAGTGGACGGCGTTTGCCGATGAGGAACTGGCTATTCAGGCGATTCTGAGCGGCCAGATGGATATCGGATTTGGCACGCCTTATTCGGCGATGCAGAAATCAAAGGCGCCGGTACGGATCATTTTTCAATTGTCAAAATTGAAGTTTTACCCGGTCTCTTCGAAAAAATACAGCAAGCTTGAAGATCTCAACGGTGAGCCGATCCTGCTTCACTCGCGTGGTGGCGGAACCGATTCCATCGCCAACGTGATTGAAGACAAACTGAACATCAAGTTTGGCAAGCGCTCGTATGTTCCGGGTAGCTCCAACAGGATTGTTGCCCTCGTTTCCGGTCAGGCAGACGCAACCATTGTTGACATGTCGAACAAGAACAAGCTGGTCAGGAAGCATGGCAACAAATACAACGTGCTGCCCATGTTCGAAGTTGACGCCAGCGACGAAGCCCTGTTTGCCAACCTGAACTGGATCAAGTCCAACGCCAAGGACGTCGACATCTTCGTCAAGGCGTTGCTCAGTGTCTACAGGGATTTCCATAAGGACCCGACGATGGTCAGAAGGGAAACCGACCCTGATGGCCCAATCGGCCAGTTGCCGAAGGAAGTTCTGGCTGAACTTGATGGCTTCTACACCGAGGCCGTCGAGGGTGGCTTGTTTGATCAGAACGGTGGCGGCGAAAAGGCTGCAAAGGCCGATCTGGAATGGTACCACAAAGCCGGTCACCTGACTGGAAAGCTGTCTGATCTTAAGGTCGATGATTTCTGGTACATGAAGCCGCTTAAAGACGCCATGAACTAAGTGCTTTGAGAGGACCGGGCGTCGGCTTGAGCGCTGCCCGGTCCTCTCATTTTTTTTCTGTACATTTTATAAGTAGCTTTTATGCGAAACCGCACTTTATCGCTAAAGATTCTGTCGTCCGTCTTGATCTTCGGTGCCTGGGAAGTGGCCGGCCGGGTGCCGGTGAGCTTCGCTTTTCCGACGTTTCTGGAATCCATGGCAGCCCTTTGGACCCTTACTATTGAGGGGACGATCTTTACGGCCTACGTCGAAACCCTGAAGCCGCTTGTTGTGGGTGTCATGATCTCGGCGTTTTTTGGTATTGGCCTGGGGGTCTGGATCGGATTGAGCCGGAAATTCGACTGGTTTGTCTCGCCTATTTTTATTGTCATGCAATCAGCACCACTGGCGGCCCTTATCCCGCTTTTAATTATGGTATACGGAATAGGTCTTACCTCAAAAGTGTTTGTCGTCTGCATCATGGCGATGCCGGTGATTGTGCTAAATACCAGCGGCGCTGTGCGAAACACCTCCGTCTCGATCATCGAGATGGGTAAATCCTTTCTGGGAACCAGACGGGAAATCATCATGAAAATTATTATGCCTTCCGCCTCACCAATCATTTTCGTGGGGCTTCGTCTTGGCATTTCGGCAGGATTTATCGGTGCCATTCTTTCAGAACTGAAAATCACCCCTACGGGTGTTGGCGACATTATTTCTTATAGCCGCTCCATCGCCGACTACCCCAGCATGTACGCCGCGATTTTTTCGATAATCCTGTTGGCGGTTTTGTTTTTGAACATTCTTGAACGCGTCGAAGTGATGATTTTCAAAGGAATAAACAAAGGCTTGGTCTCAGACTGACCCTGATGTGAGAAGTACCAATAAATGAATGCTATATCGACATCATCGAAAGCCGTAGAAGTCCGTAATGTTTTCAAGAACTACGGAGAAGTTGAAGCTTTGCAGGATTTGTCCCTGGACTTCCCAAGGGGTGAGTTGACCTCATTACTGGGTCCGTCCGGTTGTGGCAAAACCACGCTTTTGAAGATTATTGCAGGCCTGCTTCCGGCGGACAGTGGTGAGGTTATGGTCAACGGCGAAACCGTCACCGGCCCCGGACCGGACCGGGCCTTTGTTTTCCAGGATTTTGCGCTTTTGCCATGGGCCAGTGTTATTAGAAATGTCGCCTTCGGTCTTGAACTGCGCGGCGTCGGCAAGTCCGAAAGGGAGGCCATTGCCGAGAAATATATTGCCGATGTTGGTTTGGATGGCTTTGAGTTGAAGTTTCCTCACCAGCTTTCCGGCGGCATGCGCCAACGGGTGGGCCTGGCCAGGGCGCTAAGCGTCGATGCACAGGTGCTGTTGATGGATGAGCCGTTTTCAGCCGTTGATGAACAAACCCGCAGGAAATTTCAGGAAGATTTGTTGAATTTGGTGAAGCACGAAAACAAGACATTCCTTTTCGTCACCCACTCCATTGAAGAGGCGGTCTATGTATCGGACCAAATCGCGCTTCTGTTGCCACGCCCCAGCCGGGTTTCTGAAATCATTCGACCAAGCGGATTCAGGGACAAGGGCATCGACAGCATCCGGCGGGATTCGGAGTATCTGGATATTGTTGATCGCATTTGGGACTCACTGCGCACTTACGTAGAGTAGTTATTGATTATGAAAGCATTCGGCTATCAATTACCGGCGATGTCTTCTCTCATTATCTGGGGGTTGCTTTGGGAACTGGTGGGTCAACTGGAATTGACCTTCTTCCTGCCCGCCCTGTCGGAAATTTTTATAACACTATCGGAAATTATCGGCACAAAACCTTTTATCAAGGCGCTTACAGAAACCGGGCAGGCATTTTTTCTGGGCACTTTTTACGCGGTTACAATCGGTATCCCGTTGGGCATCCTGATGGGCAAAAACCGGTTCATTGACGAGCTTCTGCTGCCTTGGGTGAACGTCTTCCTTAGCGCCCCTTTAACGGCCCTGGTGCCGGTCCTGATGGTTCTGTTTGGTTTCGGTTTGAAAGCCATTGTCATCACGACGTCGCTGTTTGCGATCTGGATTATTATTTTGAACGCCCGGGCCGGGGTTAAACAAATAAACCCCGCCCTGGTTGAAATGGCGCATTCGTTTGGTGCATCACCGATGGATGCTTTCTTTAAAATCTACTTCTGGGCCGCCTTGCCGGAAATATTAAGCGGCGTGCGCATCGGTTTTATTCGCGCTGTTAAAGGCGTCATTATTGGCCAGCTGCTGATATCAATCGTTGGCTTTGGTGCTTTGTTTGAGCTGTATTCATCACAATTTCTTATGTCCCATTTTTGGGCGGTCTTGTTGGTATTGTTTACCCTGGCGTTCAGCATTTCGGAATTCCTCGCTATGCTGGAACGCAAGGTCGAATACTACGCATCGAAAAGATAGTTTCAAAAATTCTCAGGCTTATCAGGAGATCACCCATGAATTTTGTCATCCCTGCACACCCCGTGGCATCGGTCGAAATATCCGGCACGGACGAACGTTTTCCGGTTCGCCGTATCTATTGCATCGGTCGTAACTATCTGGCCCACAGGGTGGAAATGGGCAACGATGACCGCAAGCCGCCGTTCTTTTTCCAGAAACCGGCCGATGCGCTGGTCGCCAGTGGTGGTGAATTCCCGTATCCGCCACAGTCTGACAACGTGCACCATGAAATCGAACTGGTTATCGCCATTGGCAAAGGCGGCAAGGATATCGCGGTAGAGGATGCGCTGGATCACGTGTATGGCTACGCCCTGGGCATCGACATGACCCGCCGTGATCAACAAAGCAAGGCCAAGGCGGATGGCAAACCCTGGGAAGCCGCCAAGGGTTTTGATCATTCAGCACCGATCGCGCCGATCAGGCCGGTCAGTGAAATTGGCCACCCGGATGCGGGTAGGATCTGGCTTGCCGTCAATGGTGAAATTCGTCAGGACAGTGACCTGAATTTACAGATCTGGAATGTCCAGGAAGGCATCTCGCATTTATCAAAACTGTTTGAAGTGATGCCGGGGGATCTGATTTATACCGGCACCCCGGACGGCGTCGGCCCGATTGTTGCGGGCGATGTAATGACCGGCGGTATCGACGGCATTGGCGAAATCGAAATCACCGTCGTTTAGGAGACCGTCGTTTCGACTTATAGAAAATTGACTGGTTCACGATAATCGTCAATCCCGCCCATCGGCAAATTTGAAACCGACGCTGTCATCGTCGTCTTTCAGGTCGTACATAGCTTTGTCCGCCATCTCCAGCAGCATTTCGGAACTTTCGGCTTGATCCGGGTACAGGGTTATGCCGATGCTGGCACCAATCTGGATTTTTGCGCCATCAAGATCGAAGGTTTCACTTAAGGAGGCGGTCAGTTTTTCGCAAGTCCTGATAACCGACCTCTGATCAAGGACGTCGGGCATGATAATGACGAATTCATCACCGCCGAAACGCGCCAGGGTGTCGCTGGCGCGCACACACTTTTTCATTTTCGCTGTCACCAATTGCAAGGCCTGATCACCGGCCTTGTGGCCAAACCTGTCGTTGACCTGTTTGAAGTCGTTCAGATCGATGAACATGATGGCGATCTTGGTGTCATTTCGCTTGGCCCTCGTCAATTCATGCTCAAGGCGGTCGCGCATCAGGTTGCGGTTGGGAAGGCCGGTTAACGGATCATGACCAGCCAGATGCAAAGCCCTGTCTTCGGCCCGTTTTAGTTCCGTTACGTCATGGAAAACGAGCAGCAGGCGTTCCTCGTTATCGATATCGATCAATTCGCCATTGAAGATGCATTCGCGGGCTTCACCTGCCTTGGTAATCAGGGTTCCGTGAAAGTCGCGAATGGATTTGTCCTGTCTGATCGCCTTGATCAACTGGGCCCGCTGTCTGAAATTTTGCCATAAGCCAATTTCCACAGCGGTTTTACCGATGACCTCTGAGCGGTCGTAGCCTGTTGTGGCGCACCAGTGGTCATTGACATCGTATAGAAAGCCATCCTGGATTCCGGCAATAACAAGGCTAGCCGGGCTGGAATTGAAAGCCTTGGAAAACCTTTCTTCGGACAGTTTAAGTTCCTTTTCTGACCATTTGCGTTCTGAAATATCCGTGTAGCTGGTGACAAAACCACCACCGGGCATCGGGTTGCCGCGAATTTCAAGGACGGTTCCATCTGGCATGGTCCGCTCGAAGTAGTGGGCGGTGAATTTTTTTGCCAGTTCAACACGTTCTCGAACCAGTTCATCGACATCGCCCTCACCGTACTCACCGCGTTCGGCATTAAAGCGAATAAAGGAATCAAAAGAATCCCCCAGTTTGAAGCGTGCTGGCGGGAAATTCAGGAGATCTAAAAATCGCTGATTAAAAGCCGTCAGTTTTAAATCGGCGTCGACCATGGAAATACCTTCATCCATGTTGTCGAGAACGGTCTCCAAAATTTTCGTCTTTGAAACAAGTTCTTCCTGACGGTTCAGATAAAGCCACAATAACCAGGCAAGGATGCCCGAAACCACCAAGGCAAGAAGCGCTGTCAGGTTGGAAGCCAGGGGTGACATGTCTGCGAGGGCAAGGGCTGTTGGCATCAGCGCGATTGTCCATTGCCGGTTAGCGATTTTGAAGGTGCGGTGGACGGTAAGCGGGCTAGCCGTATCGACTTCTCCCTGATTGAAGACAGGGATTTCGTCATCGGTGATTTGATAATGATAGGCATGGTCCAGGTCGTGTTCCAGGGCGGCTTTGACCAGCGGCGAAATTCGGAAAACAAGATTGATATAACCTTCACTTTTCAGTTCGTCGCCAAGTGGTATGTAGGCGGCAAGCCCGGTGCCCCCCTGGGCTAATTCCAAAGGCCGGGTCAATCCAATTCCATGATGTATTTCTATCTGGGTGAGGACAGGCCCGACGATGGGGTGAGATTTGAGGTCAAGGCCGACGGCTCCCTGATTGCCTTGCAGCGGCGTTACCCACCTGATGACCCCATTCTTATCAGCCCAGTTAATAGCCTGGAAATCCGGGAATAATTGTTGGAATGACCGGGTTTGGGACAGGAATTTTTCGGGAGTTCTGATGTTTCCCTCGTTCCACTCATGGCGCAAGTGCTCGCCGATAGCAATGCGGTTGGTGAAAAAGGCTTCCAACCTGACCGCAAGTTGCTCGGCGACGATGGCGCTGCTGTTGCGGGTATTGCCAATGTGATTGTCTTCGTTAACCTGCCTGATCCACAAGACGACAATAACCTGCAACAGAAACACAGCGGCGGGAATGAGGTTGGTTCTTTTCACGCGCGCTTTTCCTTATGATTGACGATTAATGAACAACGACAGGGATATTACAATACAGACCATCAGGCATCTGGAGTGCCGGGGCACCGGATTTTATCCGCGCCACCCGGAAACAATCAACGTCAATCGATTGGTTGGCAAGAGGTGTATCAACATAAGGTTCAAGGACACCTTCGACTTTAAGGTCGCGCGTGGTTCCCGGTATATTGCAAATGACGACAGATTTAATCGGCGTACCCAATTCAACCCAGCGGGTCGTTTTCTGGTCAAATTCAAGGTGTCGCAGCCTTTCACACAAAGCCAGCGAGCGGGTCACATCAGGCACATCAGCTTGCCATATGTAGACAGCCGCAGATGCCGTAACGGCACTCATTAGCAATATTGTCAGTATAGCTCTCATCGCCCCGCTCTTTCCGGCTTGATCAAACGCTTCCCACCACTGATGATAAGTCACCTTTTCATTAACAGCTACTATTGATACAGCGATGAAATTGACCGTCAAACTGTTCGCGTCCCTGACCACCTATCTGCCAACGCAAGCTGAAAACCAGACGACGACGTTGGAGGCAGAAGACGGCTCCAGCGTCGGGCAGGTGCTGGAGATGTGCGGCGTCCCTTTGGATCAATGCAGACTGGTCATGATAAACGGTATCACCCATACAAACCCGGCTGTTTCAATGGAACTGGAACTGCGCGAAGGCGATACCCTGGCAGTGCTTCCAAAAGTTCACTAATCCGGGTTATGAGCCACCTGATTGCTGGTTTCCCAGATACTTTGCCTTAAGCCACGGCACCAGCGGACTGTCATCATAGCCGCTGTTGGCGACGTAATCGAAGACGCCGAGGAAGATCATCGGTTCGGCGTAGCCGGGCATACGAAAGACCTCGTCGGCCTGGTTATCGCGAAATTCAATGGTCGGGGTGCCGCCAACCCGGTGGGCGTGGGCAAGTTTTGCCTCTGACATGGTGGCGCCATCGAAATCAGTCATCTGGCGCTTGCCGCGCATGTTTAACTGGACCACATAGAAGTTCTTGCGGATAAAGTGAACAGTGCCCTCGGCCTTAAGATTAATCTCGTGCATTTTTTCGCAGTAGGTACAGCCCAGTTGCTCCCAGAAAATGACCAGTTTTTTACCCTCGGCAGTTGCCGCTTTCAGATCGCGCGACAGATCACCGGTTGTCTTGTTGAACCACGGTTCTGTGTGCAGACCGTCGGGTGTCAGAAATTCGCCCGACTGTTCGCTCGCGTGGGCGGCAGGGGCAAACATCAACAGGCTGACGATCAGACAGATAAACTGGAAGCAAGCGGTCATCATGACTGTGTTCTCGATTTTAATTCCGGGAACAGTCTTGATACCTTTAAAAGAGGCTCTTTAAAAGACCGGGCAGGGTCTGTTCACAAACAAGTGAGAATAGGCTCGAGTGGATAGAATCTGACGTATGGGTCCCATATGTCAGATTTTATCCACTAGGCCCCGGCGTCGGGTTTCTTGGCCTGTTCCTCTGCAATTTTGGCGTGGACTTCGGCCATATCCAGCGCTTTGGCCTGGCCGATAATTTCCTCGAGCGCGGTTTCGGGAATAGCTCCGGCTTGACTATAGAGCAGCACCTTGTCGCGCAGGATGGCAAGGGTCGGAATGGATTGAATATGGAACTGGGCGGCGATTTCCTGCTGGGATTCGGTATCGCATTTGGCGAACACAATACCTTCATGCTGGTTTGACACTTTTTCGTAGGTCGGGCCGAAGGTTTTGCATGGGCCACACCACTCAGCCCAAAAATCAATAACGACCATGTCGTTTTCCATGATTGTTGATTGAAAATTTTCAGCAGTTAACTCAACGGTCGCCATTTTTGTGTCTCCTTATAAAAAGATGCCGGGCAACCCTTTAAGGTGCCCGGCATGATAAGTTCAAGTGAACAGTGGTTTAGTGAACCTTGATGGTTTCGAACTTGCCGCCTTGGACTTCAAGTTCCTTGTAAGTGCCAAGCACTTCACCAATCTGGTTGAATTCAACGTTGGTGGCACCGACATAGTCGATGTCGCCACCGCTTTTTAGAATTTTCAGGCCTTTGGCGATTTCACCGGGCATAATTTTTTCACCGGGTGCATTGGCGACCATCATCAGCTTGGACTGAATGGCGGCCCGGTCAGCTGACCCGGCAGCCTGCATGGCCAAGGCCAACAGGGCGCCTGCGTCGTAGGATTCAGCAGTGAAAGGTCCACCTTTCTTGATGCCGGCTTTTTCGCCCATTGCCTGAAAAGACATTGCGCCTTCGGACTGTGCACCCGGCAGGGTACCAATGGTGCCGTTCAGGTCTTTACCGATGGCCTCAAGAAGACTGTCACCGATCATGCCGTCAGCGAGGATGAAGTCACTGAAGGCGCCGCTGTCCAGGGATGCCTGGATAATGCCCTTGCCACCCTGATCAAGATAACCGAAGACAGCCAGGTGTTTGGAGCCGGCGGCTGACAAAGCGCCGACTTCGGCGGCGTAATCGGCTTTGCCGTCTTCATGGGCGGCGGTAATGGAAATCTTGCCACCGACGGCTGTGAAGGCGGTATTGAAACTGTCGGACAGTCCCTTGCCGTAATCGTTGTTGGTGTAGGTGACGGCGACTTCCGTGATGCCACGGCTTTTAAGTACTGCGGCCAGAACTTCACCCTGGCGGGCATCGGACGGCGACGTGCGGAAGAAGAAACCATTATCCTTGATCTTGGAAAGCCCTGGCGAGGTTGCCGAAGGGGAAACCATGACAACGCCGTTTGGTATGGCGACATTGTTGGCGACAGCGCCGGTAACGCCGGAACAATCGGCACCCATAATGGCGGCGACGCCATGGGATGAAATCAGGCGCTCACCAGCGGCGGTTGCGGCGGCTGAGTCGACGCACGTGGAGTCGGCGCGGACCGAGACGATTTTACTGCCACCCAGCAGAAGGCCGGAATTTGATGCTTCATCAAATGCCAGTTCGGCGGATGCAGCCATATCAGGGGTCAGTGATTCAATGGGCCCGGTGTAGCCCAGCAGAACGCCGATCTTGATATCGGCCGCCATGGCGGTGCCCGTCATGGCGGCGAGCAGGGTCGATGCTAAAAGTAGTTTCTTCATTGTATCCTCCTTGTCGTGTTGAATTATTTTCATCTTACGTGTCGCAAAACTGTTGCCCCTATCATAGGCTGTTTTTTCACTGTCGATCTATCACTTATTGAGCCCGGGCTTTGTGACTTCCGGCAAAATACCGCCTGGATTAAAGCGCATAACCAGTAACAGAACCATTCCCATCATGAACAAGCGCATGTGTTGTGCGGAATCCATCAGATGCAGACGCACTGGGTTGCCATCATCCATCCAGCTGGTTCCATAATCCATCAACCAAACGCCGACAGGTTCGGCCTCGATCCAGATGAACCAGATCAGGAAGCCACCCAGTACCGAACCCAGATTGTTGCCTGACCCGCCAACGATCACCATCACCCAGATCAGGAAAGTGAAGCGCAAGGGGTTGTAGGCAGCAGGGGTCAGTTGTCCGTCAAGGGTTGTCAACATGGCCCCGGCGATGCCAACGACGGCCGATCCGATGACAAAGACTTGCAGGTGACGGCCTGTGATATTCTTGCCCATTGCGGCGGCTGAGACCTCGTTATCGCGAATGGCCCGCATCATGCGCCCCCAAGGGGAATTCAAGGCCATCACACTCATGCTCAGGATAATGAGCAGAACTGTTGTGAAAAGGCCGGCGTAGCAAAGCTTGACGAAAATACCGGATTGTTCAATGACCATGTCCGACAACAGATCGCCACGCCCGGCACTGGACAATCCCTCCAGAGCACTTGAATTCAGCCATTCTACCCAGCTGATGAACGCATCGCTTTTTTGCAGGTCGATCTCATAGGGAACCGGCCTTGGTAGGCCAGCGACGTTTTTCACTCCACGGGTCAGCCAGTCCTCGTTTTTCAGGACGGCAATGATGATTTCCGAAATTCCCAATGTGGCGATGGCCAGATAGTCCGAGCGCAGGCCCAGGGCGATCTTGCCGACAATCCACGCACCACCGGCGGCCAGCAAGCCTCCGGCGACCCAGGAAAACAGGATCGGCAAACCAAGGCCGCCCAGATATCCTGTCAGGGCCGGATTGACGGCCTCGATATCGGCGATGGCGGTATCGGAAAAATATCGCGTTGCGAAAATGCCGATCAGGATAATCGCAGAGATGGCAATGACCCGCAGGCTGCCTTCTGGTAATTTCCGGTAAGCGGCGACGCATGCGCCAATGGTTAACAGGAACAGGACCGCCCCGATAAACAGGTTCGAGCCGCCAGCGGCCCAGGCTTCGGGTATCGGTGCTTTTGAGACCAGCATGGCGGCAACCCCGCCGAGTGCTGCAAAACCCATGGTGCCGACGTTAAACAGGCCCGCGTAACCCCATTGGATATTGACGCCGAGCGCCATGATCGAAGAAATCAGGCACAGATTGAGGATCGTCAACATTAACGGCCATGACTGGGACTGACCAACAATCAACAGCAAAACAGCCATCACCGAAAACGACAACGTTGCGCGCAGCTTATTGCTCATATGGTTCGCCCCTTAAGAATGCCGGTCGGGCGGATCAGCAAAACCAGAACCAGAATAATAAAGGAGATGGCGAATTTATAGTCGGTCGATAACAGCTGAAGGAGTCCATCTGGTGCCCAGTCTTCGGGAAGCAGATATTTAAAGAATTTCTTGTAGGCGTAGGTGATACTGACTTCTGAAAAGGCAACGACAAAGCCACCGATGATCGCGCCGAGCGGCTTGCCGATACCGCCGACAATGGCGGCGGCGAAAAATGGCAGCAAAAGCTGGAAGTAGATAAACGGCTTGAAGCTTTTATCCAAGCCGTACAGGGTCCCTGCTATGGTTGCCAGCGCTGCGGTGATGATCCATGTCACCATCACCACCCGCTCCGGGTCTACGCCCGAAAGCAGGGCCAGATCCTCGTTATCGGAATAGGCCCGCATGGCTTTGCCGGTGCGGGTCTTTTGCAGGAACCAGAACAGGGCAACGACCAGAACAAGGGCGATACCGACGGTCAGGCCCTGGCTTACCTTTATCGCCAATCCTTCGCCAAGGCCGGTCATTTCCTTAAAGGCGCGGGCTTTGATGATGAACCGCTCGCCATCGAAAAAACGCTGGTCATTGGGGCCAATAATAAAACGGATGATGCCATTCAGAACGTACATGACGCCGATGGACGCAATCACAAAGACAGCCGAGGTGCTGCGTTTGTTACGGTAGAATCTGTAAACGGTCCTGTCGGTGAACAGGGCGACGAAGATGGTAACGGCAATGGCGAAGGGCAGGGCCAGCAGGGCAGTCGGCAAGGGCCCAAAACTGACGCCAACAGATTGCAGCCACCAGGTTGTCAGCACGGTGACCATGGTGCCGAAAGCCATCAGGGCGGAATGTGCGAAATTGGCGAAGCGCAGGATAGCGTAGACCATGGTAACACCGAGCGCCCCAAGCGCCAGTTGGGAACCATACGACAGCGCCGGTATGATGACGAAATTTGAAATCAGGACGATGGCATTCAAAATATCGGTCAAGCTACCCCCCCAGGAAAGCACGCCGGACTTCCGGGTCGGCCAGCAGGGCCTCTCCGGTATCCGTAAATTTGTTTTCGCCAGTGACCAGAACATAACCGGTGTCGGCGATGCCAAGCGCCTGACGGGCGTTCTGTTCAACCATCAGAATGGCGATGCCGGTCTGTTTGATTTCCAGAATACGGTCGAACAATTCATCCATGACAATGGGCGAGACACCGGCCGTCGGTTCATCAAGCATCAATACGTCAGGTTGGGTCATCAGCGCCCGGCCAACGGCAACCTGTTGGCGCTGGCCGCCCGAAAGTTCACCCGCAGGCTGGTTGCGTTTTTCCTGCAAGGCGGGGAAAAGTTCGAAGACATGATCCATGGTCTTGAAAATATCGTCACGGCGCAGGAAAGCGCCCATTTCGAGATTTTCCTGCACCGTCATGCTGGTGAACACATTGTTTGTCTGCGGCACAAATGCCATGCCTTCCTTGACCCGGTCTTGCGGGGAAAGCCCTGTGATGTCCTTGTCCCCCAGCATGACCTTGCCCTCGCGCAGGTCAAGCATCCCGAACAAGGCTTTCATGGCGGTCGACTTGCCAGCCCCGTTGGGGCCGACAACGACGGCAATTTCCCCTTTATCGACAGCGATGTCACAGCCGTGCAGAATATCCGCGCCACCATAACCCCCACTCATGCCGGTGCCTGTTAAAAAGCCCACTTTAAGAAATCGCCCCTACTTTGTTTTTAAGCCCGGTTCCCAGATAGGCCTCGATAACGTTTTCGTTTGATTTGACCTCCGCCGCCGTGCCCTGCATCAAGACCTTGCCTTCGGCCATAACGACGACCGGATTACACAGGCGCGAAATGAAATCGATATCGTGTTCGATCATACAGAACGTATAACCGCGTTCCTTGTTCAGGCGCATGATGGCGTCGCCGATATCATTGAGCAGGGTCCGGTTGACACCTGCGCCAACCTCGTCCAGCAGCACGACCTTGGCATCGACCATCATGGTGCGGCCCAGTTCCAGCAGTTTCTTCTGGCCGCCCGAAAGATTGCCTGCCTTCTCGTCTGCCAGGTGGCCAAGGTTGAGAAAGTCTATGACTTCGTCGGCTTTGTCGTGGATGACCTTTTCTTCGGCGGCGACCCGGCCACGATGGAACCAGGTATTCATCAACTTTTCACCCAACTGGTCGCCGGGCACCATCATCAGGTTTTCACGCACGGTGAGTGAGGAAAATTCGTGGGCGATCTGGAACGTGCGCAGCAAACCCTTGGCGAAAAGTTCATGTGGCTTCATGCCGGTGACGTTTTCGCCATCAAGTATGACGGAACCCGCCGAAGGGGCAAAGACGCCTGCGACAAGATTGAACAGCGTCGTCTTACCGGCGCCATTGGGTCCGATAAGCCCGGTAATCGTGCCCTTCTTGATGTCGAAGCTGGCGCCATCGACCGCCCGCAAGCCACCAAAGTGAAGGGCAACATCTTTCAGATTAATCATGGGGGGCACGCTAACATTTAGGCTGTGCGCGTGCCAATAGGGGAGTTTTCAGTTTTAGACTTTAAACAAAATCGGCGGTGTTGATCGTGCCGGTCAGGCCGGTTACGTCGATGATGGTATCGGAGGCATCGAAAACACCGCTACCGTCGACATCAATAGCCCAGATGATATTGCTGTCCGAAGTCGTCAATTGCATGACTTCGGTATTTGCAGACCCCCCGCTCAGAATTGTGCCACCGGCCGAAAGGGTACCATTCGTGGAATTGGCCAGAGTGTTTAAGGTGGCAAGGCTCAGGTTGGCCAATGTGTCCCCGGTCGATTGATTCCCGATAACGGCCTTGGTACCGATGATATTGGTGTCAATCTTGTCCCCGGAACCACCGGCGACGAAATCGAGAATAGTGTCCAGCGAGCCGATCATCGAATCGGTTACCGTCGTATAGGTAAACGTATCGACGCCAGTGCCGCCGGTCAGGACGTCTGCCCCGGCACCGCCGATAAACGTATCGACGCCGCTGATGCCGGTGAATATGTCATTGCCGGCTGTCCCGGTGAACGCCGTGCCCGTCGTATTTGTCGTAGTGATGTTGTCGATGCTGGTCAACGTTGTGACGCTGGATAGATTAAGGCTGGTTTCCGCCGTGGTGATGGTGTCGGTTCCCGTGTTGCCGGTGATGGTCGTGACGCCACCTGTAATATCGGCCTGATTAACCGTCAGGCTGTTGGCGCCTGTGCCGTTGAATGTCAGGGTGGCGACACCGGTAACCGCATTGTTGGCGAAGGAATAGGTCCCGGTTTCGTTAAAGACGATTTGATCGTCGCCACTGCCGGTTATGGCGGCGGTTGAGAGGTTGGTGCCGGTATCAATGATCAGGGTATCGGTCCCCACATTGGCTGTATCGATGTTGACGGTAGCGATATTGGCCAGCGTCACATCGGTCAGGTTGAGGCCGTTGGCACTGCTTATGGTTTCGTCGGCACCGGAGCCGCCGTTGATGGTAAGGGCGGCGAAGCTGGTCGAAGCGTTGACGGTCAGGTCTACCGCACCGCCGTCCGCTCCCGTGTCGACGTTGATCGTTGAAATGCCGCCATAGACAGTCGTGTAGGATAAATTCATGGAGCTGTCGCTGGCGATGATGTCGTTGGCGGTGCCGACAGCCCCTTCCTGGCTGCGGATTTCGATGGCCGTTCCACCCAGATTGGTCGAAGCAGACAAGGTCAGCGTAGCGCCAACGGTGTCATTGCCGGTATCAAGCAGGATTGAATCGGTGTTGCTCAAAGTGACGCCCGACAGGTCCATGCCGTTGTCGCTTTCGATGTGGGCATGGAAGGTGTTTGCCCCGTATGAAATGGTGGTGGCGCTGGCGAAAGATGTCGCGCTGTCCAAGGTCAGGGTCGTCGTGCCGGCGGTGGTGATATTATTGTTGTTGAGAGATATGGCGGTTATGCCGGTAATCGTCGTGCCGCCTAAATTCATATCACCTTCGCTGCTGTCCGAACCGTTGCCCAGAGTGGTAAGAGTATCGGTGCCGCCGGCATTGTTGAGGGAGGCTATTCGGGTTGTCGAATTGGTAACGATGTTGTCGTTGCCCGTGCCGCCGTCGAGCACATTCAGCCTGGCACCAACAAGAGAGATGGAATCCTGACCGGCGGAACCGGTGAACGAGCCCACATCCCACAAATTATTGTTCATTGTGGTTACGGAACTGGTGACATAATTAACCAGCCCCGTGGTTTCGTATTTCATGTCAAAACTGTCGTAGAAACTGTAGATGGTGGCATTGATGCCGGTGTCCGTCGTCGCCAGGGTGCCAATGCTTGACGCATCTTTCAGAGTCGAATAGTCGAAGACGTTGAGGTTTGCCGTCGGAATTCCCGCAGCATTGGCGCCGGTGTTATCCGTATTGGTGATCCCACCGATTAACAGGGCGTCCATTTGTGTCGTTATATTGAAGATGTCGCCGCCGCCCTTGCCGAAAACGATAACGCCGTCCATGGCGGCGTCATCCAGGGTGATGGTGTCGACGCCGGCGCCGCCGGCAACGACGTAGCCGATATCCCCCGTCTCAAGAGACGGCATGACAATAACATCGCCGGAATCGGCCTCCGTCGGCGTCGCCCCCAGTGTTTCTTCCGAGTGACTCGAAAATCCACCGGAAAGGGAGGCCACCGCCTGATCGGCGAACAGGTACTGCCCGACACCGTCGAAGCTGATGGACGAACTCGTTGCGCCGGTATAGGAGCTCAGGGTGTAGGTTCCGGGATTGGTGCCGGTAACATTACCGAGTTGGATATCTACCGTGCCGGCTGTGGCGTCGGAGCCGTCAATGGTGAATTCGATAACGATGTCGTTCAAGGAATCGAAGGCGATCTGGTTAGTGCCGCCGGCGTCGGTCACCGTGTCGGTGCCGCCAATGTTCGCATAACCGAAATAGAAGTTGGTATTGGCCGTGGTGCCGTTGAGGCTGTCGGAGGCCGTGGTGCCGACTCGCAGTTCGGTAAATGTTTCCTGGCCAGAGACCGGTTGGCTCGTTGTGTCATCAGTGTGATTGATGACATCGAAGACACTGCCCAAGTCGAAGAAATCGCCACCGAGCAGCGGGTCGTAGGTGTCGCCGAAGAAAATATCGCCGTAGTAGTCACCGCCGGCACCACCGTAAAGGGGGCCGCCGTAGAAGCCGCCGCCGCCATAGGGATCCCCACCGAAAATGTCACCGCCGCCGAAAAACGGGTCGCCGCCGCCGAAAAACGGATCGCCACCACCAAACAGGTTGCCACCCCCGCAGAAAGGATCACCACCGCCACAGCACGGACCGCCGCCCCCAACGAGCGTTCCCTCCCCCCCCGACCCCCCCCCGCTGCCCGCCCCGCCCCACCCGCC
>JACNJU010000088.1 GCA_014382375.1 Rhodospirillaceae bacterium | reverse complement strand
AAGCCCGCGACTGCGGGCCGCCGCCATTGCGGCGAGCCAAGCGAACGGAGTGAGCGCCCGGCGACTGAGAGACAATGCAAACGCCTTGGCTTAAGCCAAGGCGTTAAAATCATCCACTAACATATGGATCCGTCCGACATCGACCTGGTCCATGATAACACGGGCGCGGGCTTCTGCTGCCAGCAGATCGAGATCACGGATACGCTGTTTGACACGCGGGATTGCGGCCGCTGTCATTGACAGTTCCCTGAGACCCAGCCCCAGCAACAGGGCGGTGAAACGCGGGTCACCTGCCATTTCACCGCAAATGCTTACCGGAATTCTGGCACGCAAGGCCGCTTCGGCGGAAAACTGGATCAGGCGCAGCACCGATGGATGCAAGGGGTTATATAGACTGGCGACCTGTTCGTCGGAACGGTCAATGGCCAGTGTGTACATGGTCAGGTCGTTGGAGCCGATGGCAAAGAAATCGGCGTCCTGGGCCAGCGCATCGGCCGAAAGGGCGGCACCGGGAACTTCGATCATGACACCGATGGGTGGCAATTCAGGGGCCATGGCGATTTTGCGGCGCTTCAGGTTCCTGGCCATCTGTTTTACAATGTCGCGGGCTTTGCGGATTTCACTGGCGGTCGTGATCATGGGCAGGAGAATGCGCACGGGCCCTGCGGCGCTGGCCCTCAAGATCGCCCTGAGTTGAGTTTCAAAGACTTCCACATGGGCCAGGGACAGTCGAATACCACGCAAGCCCAGGGCCGAAGAAACACTGTCGCCGAACCTGTCGAGCAGTGAGGCGGCAATTTTATCACCGCCGATATCCAGGGTGCGGATGGTTACCGGTTGACCGTCCATCCCCTTAACAATGGTGCGCAAAATTTCATACTGCTCATCTTCACTGGGAATATCAGGCCGGTTCATAAACATGAATTCACTGCGCAGCAGGCCGATGCCGCTAGCCCCTACCTGGCTTATGGGTCCCAGTTGCACAGGCAGTTCCATGTTGGCCTGAAGCCCTACGGGAATACCATCGCGGGTGATCGATGGTTGATTTCGCATGGTATTGAAGCGCTTGGATTCCTGATGAATTTCCTTCTGCCGGCGCTCGTAGGCGGCAATGGTAGCCGGTTTCGGGTTGATGACAATGCGACCGCTGTCGCCATCAACAATAATCCGATCACCACTGCTTGCCCCTTGCAGCAATTCAGCGGCGCCAAGGACTGCGGGCAGACCAAGGGCGCGGGCCATGATCGCGGTGTGGCCTTCGGCACCACCCAGGGCCGTCGCGAAACCGACAACGCGGGCCGGATCAAGTTGAGCGGTATCGGCAGGGGTCAGTTCCTCGGCGACGATGACGGATCCCTTGGGGGCACGGTGTGTGGAGAGACTTGGCTTCTTCACAAGATTACGAATCAGGCGCGCCGCAACCTCGCGAATGTCGTCCAGGCGGGCCGCCAGATAGGCGTCATCCATATTTGAGAAAGCACCGGAAATTTCCGTCAGTTCTGCATGGACGGCGGCCTCGGCATTGATGCGTTCGCTGGCGATACGATTTTCCGCGCCCCGGATCAGGCGGGAATCCTTGAGCATCTGGATATAGGCATCGAGCAGGATTTCCATTTCACCGGCAGCCAGCCCGGGCAAGGATTTGGCCTTGGCACGCAATCTGCCAATTTGCCTGCGAGCCCCGGTAACGGCGGCGTGCAGGCGCTCCAGTTCGGTATCGACGCCTTTGACGGGAATCGAATATTCCGGCACATCAATAGCCCCGCTTTCGCGTTCATGGACAACGCCGATGCCAATTCCCGGTGATACGCCCAGGCCGGTGTAGGTTTGCTCTTTTGGAGTCACTATTCCTCCTCGAACTTGTTGGCGACCAGTTCCATAAGGGTGTCCAGTGCTGCTTGAGCGTCGGCCCCTTTGCAGGTGATTTCAATGTCACAGCCAGTGCTTGCGGCTAACATCATCAGGCCCATAATGGAATGTCCTGAAACAGTCTGGCCTTGTCGACTGACGCCGATATCCGCCTTGAAGGCGCTGGCCGTTTTTACGAATTTTGCTGCCGCACGGGCGTGCAAGCCGCGTTGATTCAGGATCGTGGCGATGCCGGTCAGTTGCCCGGGGTCACCATTCATGCCTGTTCCTGGCCGAGCAGTTGAGAAGCGATGTTGATGTACTTGCGACCGGCTTCCTGGGCGCTGCTCGCGACTTCCATAAGGGTTTCGGTTTTTCTGACAGAAACCAGTTTAATCAACATCGGCAGATTAATACCGGCAATAACCTCCACATTGGCCTTGTCGATAACGGAAATGGCCAGATTGGACGGTGTGCCGCCAAACATGTCGGTCAACAGAATAACACCCTTTCCCTGATCGACCTTGGTAATAGAACTCAGGATTTCCTTGCGTCGCTGCTCCATATCGTCATCGGGGCCGATGCAAACGGTCTCAACATGCTCCTGGGCACCAACGACATGTTCCAGGGCATTGATGAATTCGTCGGCAAGACGACCGTGGGTGACCAGAACCATTCCAATCATTTTAATCAGTCCCTTTGTTCAAGTCTCGATGCAACAGATGAACCTGACGCTCTTCCTGTTCGATCCACCGGGCCAGCTTTTCGGCAACATATACCGAACGGTGACGGCCGCCTGTACATCCCAGGGCTATTGTCAGGTAACTTTTACCTTCCGCCGCGTAACGCGGCAACAAAGGACTTAAAAAAGCGGTCAGGTTATCGAAAAAATTTTTGAAACCGGCATCCCCGGCGATGAAGGCACCAACAGCGTCATCCTTGCCACTCAGGTCCTTCAAGGCAGGATCATAATGGGGGTTGGCGAGAAAACGGACGTCAAAAACAAGATCGGCCTCGCGTGGCAATCCCTGACGGTAAGAAAATGAGGTAACAAAGACGTTCAAGCCGAAATCGCCGGCAATATCAAAGTGACCGTTTAAAATCCTTTTCAGTTCACCGGGGCCAAAACCGGTGGTGTCGATAACCACATCGGCGCGCTCTCTAAGTGGTGATACCAGTGCTCGCTCGTGGGCAATGCCGTCACTGACCGGTCGGTCCTGGGCCAGCGGGTGGCGGTGGCGGGTCTCGGCGTAGCGTCTGCGAAGTTCGTCGTCATCACAGTCAATAAACAGGACTTTTGCTTCAAGGGAGCTCTCCTTGAGCATCCGGTCCAGTTCGCTAATGAAGGTGTCGATAGCGAACCCGCGGGTGCGAAAATCGACACCAATGGCGATCGGACGCTGGAGACTGTCTTTTTGCGGTGGTTTAACCAGTGCACCCAGCAGTGTTAACGGGACATTGTCGATGGCTTCATAGCCCATATCCTCCAACGCCTTCAGGGCCGATGTTTTGCCGGCTCCTGACATGCCCGTAACCAACAGCACACCCAAAACCCTACCTGGCGCAGCCTCACGAAAGGCAGGTATGGAAATTGCGTCATCGGTCATTTTTACCGGCTCTCTTTAAGGAACATGCTCAATGTCTCCTTTTACCCGACGCACAATAAGCCGCACCTTTGCCGATGCCGAAGCCTCAAACGGGGCGAGGCAAAAATGAGCAACGGGCAGGCCCAGAAGGTCTACGGTTTGATCATCGGCCAAACGTTCGATTTCATCCGTCAAAACCAGATCGATGACGACGCCAAGCTCGGCCCGCAGGGCGGCCCCGATATTCAATACCCCGACACCGCGGACTTCAATTAAATCCTTGATCGGTTCAGGGGCGCGGGCATTCAATTTGCCGTTGTCCACGGACAGTTCCGTATAGTCATCTGCGATCAGCCTGGCCCCTTCGTCGATAAGGCGTAGCGCCAGATCGGATTTACCGCTACCCGGGGGGCCAATCAACAGGACGCCAAGGCCATCGACCTCGACACAGGTGCCGTGCACTTTTTCAGAAGCTGGATTTGGCATGATTGGGAAAGGGTGCGGTAAAAATTGGGTAGGTGTCAACCTTTTGGCAAGGTTATTTTAAAGCGCGCACCGATGATATCACCGTTCCCATCGACGCGGTTTTCCGCCGTAATGGAACCATGGTGGGTTTCGACGATTTGCCGCGAAATGCTCAGGCCGAGTCCGGAATGGGTGCCAAATTTTTCGGCTTCGGGGCGCTGGGTGTAAAAGCGCTCAAAGACCGTTTCCAGTTTACCCTCGGGAAGCCCCGGTCCTTCATCATCAAAGGTAATGCTGATCTGATTACCCAGGTCGCTTGCTTCAATCGATATGGATCCCTCAGCCGGACTGAAGGAAAGGGCATTGGTGAGCAGGTTGGCGAAAACCTGGCCTAACCGGCTTTCGATGCCGGCAATAACCATATCGCCCTGACAGATGAATTTAATGTGACCGCCCGTCATCTCGTTGCGAGCGTCAACCAGGCTGGTTAGCAGTTTGGATACGTTAACGGGCCGGGTTTCGGCCTTTGACAACTCGGCGTCAAGGCGCGAAGCATCGGATATGTCGCTGATCAGCCGGTCCATGCGCTCGACATCGTCAAGAATAATATCCATCAGTTTCTTCTGCTGCTCGGGGTCGTTGACCCGGGCCGCCGTTTCCACAGCGCTGCGCAAGGAGGTCAGGGGGTTCTTGATTTCGTGCGCCACATCGGCGGCAAAACTTTCAATGGCGTCCATGCGCTGCCACAGGGCTTCGGTCATATCTTTTAGCGAGCGCGACAGTTCGCCGATTTCGTCACCGCGGGCAGCAAAATCGGGAATTTCATGTTGCCGGTGATGACCGTGACGGACCCGTTCGGCGGCTTCGGCAAGGTGGCGCACGGGCCTGGCGATGGTGCCGGCCAGATAAAGGGACAGCAAGATGGTGACGCCAAGGGCAACAGCGAAAACTTTAAGAATATTAATGCGAACCTCGCGTAGCGCCTGTTCGATGTTATCGGAATTTCTGGTTAGCATCAGGGCGCCGAGAACCTGCTTGTAGCGTTGTACCGGCACGGCGACGCTTAGCACCATGTCGCCGCCGCTTGTCGATCTGACGGCGTAACCTGACTCGGCCGACAGCGCAGAAACCACTTCGGGGTAATCTTCGGCCTGTTGAAAGGTTTTTTCCAGATACGGCGGCATGGCCCCGCGACCAGGAAGCAGGGTCAGGAAATGCTCGAAAATATCTAGGGCCTTGCTGACGATGGTTGTGTTGACAGGATTCTCGTCACCCGGTGGAGGCAGGGTTTCGCGTTCTACCGTGTTACGCCTTTGTGACGAGCGTTGGGTGTCGGCGATGAGAACCCCGTCGGGTGCGAACAGACGGGCCCGACCGCCGGTTGTCTGGACCAGACGCTGAACCATGCTGACGGCTACGCGGGGGCGCAGCAATTGACGCCCCGTTGGAATGTCCTCGGCCGCACTTTCACCAAGGGCGGCGGCCAGAATCTCCGCATGAACTCTCAGGGCAGACAATTCTGAAGCCACCAGGCTATCGCGGTATTGACCCAGATAGAGAAGCCCGGCAACGAGAATAGCCAACGCCAGCACATTGATCGCCAGAATGCGGCGGATGATTGGCGACGTCAGCCGGGGGCGTCTGGGCATGGGGCTGTCGGATGTCATGGTTCTTTTACGTCCCCCTCCCTCAAGTCGTTAGTCGTCGCGGTAACGGTAGCCGACGCCATAAAGAGTTTCGATTTGTTTGAAGTCGGGATCATGGGCGCGGAATTTTTTGCGCACCCGCTTGATGTGCGAATCGATGGTGCGGTCGTCGATATAGATGTGCTCCCCGTAAGCGAAGTCGATCAACTGGTCACGATTTTTAACGTGACCCGGGTGACGCGCCAGGGCTTGCAATAAAAGAAATTCCGTCACCGTAAGAACGACTTCCTCACCTTTCCAGGTGCACTGATGGCGGGTTGCATCAAGGGTCAGGTTGCCGCGCTTGACGACACTATCATCACTTTCCGGAGCCGCAGAATTTTCAGCCCGTCGCAGGATGACGTTGATCCGTTCAATCAGCAGACGCTGGGAGAACGGTTTGGTGATGTAATCATCCGCGCCCATGCGCAAGCCAAGAAATTCATCAATTTCGTCGTCTTTTGAGGTCAGGAAAATAACCGGACACTTTGATTTGGCACGGATTTTCTGCAGTAGCTCCATACCATCCATGCGCGGCATTTTAATGTCGAGCACAGCAAGATCGACCGGGTTGCGGCTTAATCCGGCAAGCGCTTCCTCGCCGTCCGAATAACAATTCACCGCAAAGCCTTCTGATTCCAGCGCCATTGAGACGGAGGTCAGAATATTTCGGTCGTCGTCAACCAGGGCAATGGTTCGGGACATGAAACGGCCTCGTGCAACTTGGTTAAAACCTGCCACCCATGTATGGCAGGTTCTTATTCTATTAGCTTTGTGGCGAAATTATAGCCGCAAGCGCCTGATACCCAAGGATGAAATCAACACGAGGCCGCAGACAAAGTTACTGGGCCTCTGTGGCCCCTTCTTTCATGTGCTCTTCATGCATTTTTTTGTGCTCGGCATCTTTCATGTGCTCTTCGTGCATTTTTTTATGTTCTTCGTCGTCCATGTGCATCTTGTGATCCATGGTTTCCATGGCCCCGACCTTGCCGACGTGGACCATAATGGTCGCCTTGCCGGCGTTTTTGAATGTCAGGGTCAGGGGGAACATATCGCCCTCATTTAAGGCCCTTTTCAAATTAAACAACATGATGTGAAAGCCACCGGGTTTAAGCATGGTCATGCCGCCTGCCGGAATGTTGATGCTCATGACATGGGCCATTTTCATGACGCCGTCTGTCATGGTGTGGGTATGTAATTCTGATTTTCCGGCGGCAAGGGTTTCTGCCGCAATCAGCTGATCGTCTGCGGCACCGTTATTGGTGATGGTCAGAAAGGCGCCACCAGGGCGGTTGGCACCGATGGTTGCCCGGCCCCAGGCTTTGGAGACGGTGATATCGCCAGCACTGACATTTTCGGCGGCGCTGGCCGTGCTCAGGGTTAATAAAAAGAGCGCGATAAGGGTTGAGAGTATTTTCATCTGTCAAAAGTTCCTTCGAGTGGGAAAAGAATACATCAAAGCGCCTTCCCGTTGGTCAGGGGATTTTAACGCTTTTACAAATCGATGGGATATCAGACAGAAACGGGTGGAGCACGGGCATGGGCGTGCGATATCAGGCGGCCATCGCCAGCATCGCCTTTGGTATTAATAACAAAGGCAAGGTGCACAAATTCGCAAGGGAGAGATTGGGCGAGCGGCGTCAGCAGGACCGATTTTGCGGTGGAAAAGCCCAGGCAAACCGGGCAATCAAATGTATCCGGACTTTGCTCGGGCGCAGGGGTGGGCTCGGACGTACCGCGCTGCATGGCTTTGCAAAGCACCATATAAAATGGCGCCTGTGTGCCCTCTGAGGCACCCGAAAGGGGAACGCCCTGTGCGAGCGTTGCCAGCATGGGCAAGGAAAGGGCGAGGACGGCGAGCCAGGTAACGAACTGACGGCGTCTTGGACGTTGGGATTTCACAGGCGGGTGCATTTAAAGTTCTATAAATCAGGCTGTTTTTTTAGAGGCCGGACAATGAGCGGTTGTGTCGCCGCAAGCAATAGTAAAATTACCATGACCATGCCTTGACGCCAATCAAACCGATTGGCACATATGGTTATGGCGAAAAAACAACATGACAAGCCCGTCGACGTTATTGCTCGTGCGCTGGTTCGGCGCAGCCGCTCGGCGACATTGGCCAGCGCCCTTACAGGACGTCGTCAGGGCTGGCCCTATGCATCACTGGTAACCGTCGCCTGTACGGGTGAGGGCAGCCCTGTCCTGTTGTTATCCACATTGGCCGACCATACCCGCAATCTTCTTGAGGATCCCCGCGCTGCCCTGTTGTTCGAGGAGGCTTCAGGCCTGACCAATCCGCAAACCGGCCCCAGAGTGACCTTGACCGGCCGCTTGAAGCCGACGAACGACCCTAGGGCCGCCCGCCGCTTTCTGGCCCGTCACCCGGGGGCAGACCTGTATGCCGGTTTTGTCGATTTTGGTTTCTACCGCATGACGGTAGAGCGGGCTCACTATGTCGGTGGCTTTGGCCGGGCCAGTTGGTTGGGGGCAAAAAAATTTCTCTTTGAATCAAAAGCTTCCGACCATGTGATGGCGGCAGAACAACGATTGATTGGGCGTTTGAACCGGGATTATGGAGATATCTTGTCGCGAGTGGCCGGGAAACCGGGCAAACAGTGGTGCATCGTCGGTGTCGACCCCGAAGGCCTCGATTTGATGTCCACCAAGGTTTTTCGGCGCTTGGATTTCCCTCAACCGGTGCGTTCAGGGCGCGGGGTGGGCGGTGAAATTGAAAAAATGATAAAAAAAATGGAATATCTTGAATAATTCCCGATTTGTGCCTTTAAAAATGATCACGAATCCGCTTCAATGACACCGATGTTAATTCGATAAAATCCAGAGACGGCAAAGAGTGGGGAAATGCTAGGAATTACTGCAATTATCGCCGTCATCGCATTAATGGCGGCCCTTGGCGCTCTTTGGATGGTCACGGAGGCGGTTAAAAAAATTGATGGCCGCACCCGCCGCACCGTCGATAACCAGATGAAAGGGCTCAGGAATTCTTTTTCCGAGCTGGCCGCCCTGGCCCAGAAAAATTCGAAAACCCAAGATGCCATGCTCAACAGGATTCGTGATCTGGTCAAAACCCGCGAAGCTGCGGCTGTTGAGATGGAGGCATTAAAACGTAAGATTGATGCCCTCAACGCTCAGTCCTCCTCCGATAGCGCAGGAGTCCGGCGCAAAGCCTGAGGCGATCTTAATATCCCCGTTTATCCTCAGAAAACAGCCAAACTTTGGCCAATCCCGGTTGTCAGGGCATTGAATTGTTCGTATGGTTTAGAGCATCGAATTTGCTGAAAACCCGCTATTCCTTTAGGAGCCTCCATGACCACGAAAGGTGAAGACCGGACTTCCAACGCTAAATTACTGACCTGGGTCGAGGAAATGACGGCGCTGTGCAAACCCGACAGCGTTTACTGGTGTGATGGAAGCGAAGCTGAATATGACAGCCTTTGTCAGCAAATGGTCGATAGCGGCACGCTGATCCGCTTAAACCCGGAAAAACGCCCGAACAGTTATCTCGCCCGTTCGGATCCCCGCGATGTGGCCCGGGTTGAAGACCGAACCTTTATTTGTTCTGCCAAGGAAGCCGACGCCGGACCGACCAACAACTGGTGTGAGCCGACCGAAATGCGGGCAAAATTGAACGGCCTGTTCGATGGATGTATGGCTGGCCGTACCCTGTATGTGGTGCCGTTTTCCATGGGGCCGCTGGGCTCGCCCATTGCTCACATTGGCGTTCAAATCACCGATTCCGCCTATGCGGCGGTTAATATGAAAATCATGACACGGATGGGGCAAAAGGTCCTCGACATCCTGGGGAATGACGATTTTGTCCCCTGCATGCATACCGTTGGGGCACCATTGCAAGCGGGCGAAGCCGATGTGACCTGGCCGTGCAACGATGAAAAATACATCGTCCATTATCCCGAAGCCCGTGAAATCTGGTCTTTCGGCAGCGGCTATGGCGGCAACGCCCTTTTGGGCAAAAAATGCTTCGCTCTCAGGATTGCCTCGGCCATGGCCCGTGATGAGGGCTGGTTGGCCGAACATATGCTGATTTTGGGCCTTGAAAGTCCCGATGGGGAAAAGACCTACATTGGCGCTGCCTTCCCCAGTGCCTGCGGCAAGACCAATCTGGCGATGCTGATTGCGCCGAAAGGCTTCGAGGGCTGGAAGGTTCATACGGTTGGTGATGATATTGCCTGGGTCAAGCCGACAGGCGATGGCACCTTCAGGGCGATTAATCCGGAAGCCGGTTATTTTGGCGTCGCCCCGGGCACCTCCTATCAATCAAACCCCAGCGCCATGGAAACCGTTAAGGCCAATTGCATCTTTTCCAACGTCGCCCTGACCGATGATGGCGATGTCTGGTGGGAAGGCATGGACGGCGATGCGCCAGCACATGCCATCGACTGGCGCGGTAACGACTGGACCCCGGACAGTGAAACCCCGGCGGCTCATCCCAATTCCCGTTTCACCGCCCCTGCGAGCCAATGCCCAAGCGTCGATCCGGCCTGGGAAGATCCCGATGGGGTCCCCATTTCGGCATTCGTTTTCGGTGGCCGTCTATCGACCACGTTCCCGCTGGTGTTTCAGTCCTTTGACTGGCAACACGGCGTTTATCTGGCCGCCACCATGGGTTCGGAAGCGACCGCGGCGGCAGTTGGTCAGGCCGCCATACGACGTGATCCAATGGCGATGCTGCCGTTTTGCGGCTACAACATGGGCGATTACTGGCAGCACTGGCTGAGCATGGAAAGCAAGGTCAAAAAAGCCCCCGCGATCTTCCGCGTCAACTGGTTCCGCAAGGATGAAAACGGCAAGTTCATCTGGCCCGGTTTCGGCGAAAATATGCGGGTGCTGAAATGGATTGTTGACCGGGTACGCGGCCGTGTCGAAGGCGTTGAAAGCCCGTTTGGGATCATGCCCCGTCATCAGGACATCACCTGGGCTGGTCTGGATTTTGACGTCGATACTTTCTACAAGCTGATGGAAATTGACCGTGCCGCAGGTCAGGCCGAGGCGGAAGACCAAAGCAGCCACTTCGCGAAATTCGGGGCCACCCTGCCCGGCGAGATGGAACGCCAACGTGGTCTTCTGATCGAACGTCTGGATCAGGCACCGGACGTGTGGAAACTGGAAGGCTCTTAACCTTCGGCCGGAGCTTTCAGGGATTTACCACAATGGGGACACATGGTTGTGGCGTCTCCGCTGAAGCGCATTTCGGTTTCGAGAATTTCCTCGGCGTCCTGGGCGCGAATGCCAAGACCCTCGCGGACTTCGTTCAGGGCGACCTCTTCCTCGTCAGAAATAACGCCGTCTTCCAGCGCCGTCTCGACCATGTCGGAATATTTCTTGCGCCGCCTGTGCAATTCGTTGGAAAACCCTGAAGACAACAGGCCGGCCGGCAGGGCAACCATGCCGATGCCCAGAATGCCTATGGCAGCGCCCATCAGCTTGCCCCACAGGGTGACCGGAACGACATCACCGTAACCGACCGTGGTCATGGTGATCACCGCCCACCACATGGCCGCCGGGATCGAGCCGAAGGCTTCGGGTTGAGCTTTATGTTCGGCAAGATAGGCAAGACTCGCCGTCAGCACCAACATCAGCATTAACACGAACATGGCCGCACCAATTGCCCGGCCCTCATCGCGCAACACGTTGAGCAACAGCGACATTGACGAGGAATAGCGGGTCAGTTTGAAGACTCTGAGCAGACGCAAAACTCTTAAGAACCGCAGGTCGATTTGGAAAAAGAAACCCAGGTAAAACGGCAGGATGACAAACAGGTCAATCAGGGCCATAGGAGTGAGCATGTAGCGAAGGCGTCCCAAAATGGGATGCCGGTAATCGATTTCGTCGTCATCAACGGCCGACCACACGCGCAACACATACTCGACACTGAAGATAATGATCGAGAAAACCTCAAACCAGAAAAACAGTTTCAGCCAACCCTGCCCAAGACCAGGCAGGGTTTCAAAGATAACGGCGGCGACATTAAGGGCGATCAGTGTAATCAGGCAGCCATCAATAAAGCGCCCGACCTTGTCATGAGGCAAGGAGATATCGAGAATCTCATGAGCCCGCTGGCGCCGGGTAGAGGGACCATCCCGGTTGGGATAGCCAAAAGGATTGTTGGCGCTAGGACTCATGGTTAACTTTTCTGGTTTTCCAGCCACAAACAATCAATGTCACCCATCCGGCCATCATCAACCAGCCCCCGACGGGGGCGGCCCCTTCAACGGGGACGTAGCCAATCAGGGCGTACAGGTACAGGGTGCCGGAAAATAAAATGATACCCAGGCTAAAGGAAAGACCGGCCAAAAGGGGTAATCTGGAGGCCTTAAACGGGTCCTGTGAGGCAATCCAGGAGACGCCGATAAGGGCCAGGGCGTGCCACATCTGGTAATCGACCCCCATCATGAAAATCTGCCTGATCGAATCGTTCTCGCCCAGACTGTGCCAGCCGTAAGCACCGGCACCAACGCTCGTGGCACCGAAAAAACCGGCAACGATTAACCAAAGTCCGGACATGGCGACTCCTTGAAGCATAAAGACCAGTTACCGGTATAACGAAAAGAAATTAACGTAATATTGAAGGTTGCGGATTGTAATCAGGACTGGCATTCGCAGGAACCGCCCGGGTCGGGCGGTGTTTGGTTCGTCCATGTTGGGATTTCGCAAATCCGTTTCCGCCTTACTGGCCCCAGCCCTGCTGGTGGTGCTCTCTTTGGGTATCGCCGGGGGACATGTGGCGCTGTCTGTTTCGCTGAAGGATATTCTGCCCAATATTCCTTACGTTCTGACACTTCTGGCCCTGCTTCTGGGACTGTGGTTCAAGCGCGAGCGGGTCATTTTTAGCGCCCTGCCGCTGGGATTTGCCAACCTCGCCATGCTCAATGCGTGGCCGCAGGTGCCGGCAAGCGGGCCCATGTGGCAGATCGCCTATCCCGCACTATGTCTTTTTCTGCCCGTCTATTTGCTCTCTGTCGCTTTTTTCAGGGATTGCGGTTTGCTCAGCCTCAGTGGTCTGGTCCGCGTGTTGTGGCTATTCCTGCCCTTCGCGGCGGTGCTTGTCGCCGTCGATGACGCCGTTTCAGTTGAGGCGCAGGCGCAGATGGCCGCGGCGCTTCATTTCAGGCCGTTTTCGACGGATCTGGATTTCTGGAGTCACTTGCCGCAACCGGCAATTTTATTGTTCGGCGGGGCGACGCTGATTTTATGCGGACGTTTTATTTTTTACCCGACACCTATGGAAGGTGCCATGCTGGGGACAATGGCGTCGGCCTGGGCGGCATTGCATCACGTTGGTGACGGGGTGATGGCGTCGTTGCTTTTAAGTACCGCGCTCTTGTTGTTGATCGTGGCGGTGGTGCAGGATGCCTACCACATGGCCTTTCTTGATGAATTGACGGGTCTTCCCGCACGCCGGGCCATGAACACGCAACTCGGGCGTTTGGGAAAACGGTTTTCCGTGGCCATGGTCGATGTCGATCACTTTAAAAAATTCAATGACGCCTACGGCCATGATGTTGGCGACCAGGTGTTGCAGATGGTGGCCATGAGGATGGCCCGTGTTACCGGCGGTGGCCGTGCCTTTCGATATGGCGGTGAGGAATTTGCAGTGCTGTTCCCGGGCAAGGATGTGGAGGCCGCAAAAGAGCACTTGGAAGCGCTTCGCCAGGCCATTGCCGACTCGTCGTTTGCCCTGCGTGCCGAGGGCCGTCCTGAAACGGCCCCGAAAGGAAGGAACAAGCCCGGGTCTGGAAAAAAAACCAAAACGGTCAGCGTCACCGTATCCATGGGTGTTGCCGGCCAGGTCGAAGGAATCCCGGATCCCGACGACGTTCTGAAAGCCGCCGACAAGGCCCTGTACAAGGCGAAAGAAAATGGCCGAAACAGGTTGGTAAGTGATCGTCCGACGATCTGAGGTTTGATCTAGGTCAATGTTACGATCTACGCCGAAGTTAATATCCATGTTGGGGTGCCGACTTTTTGATTTGAGCCTTTTTCAGTTTTCTAAGAATCAAAGGGAGAGGGATGGAGGTTCGCATTTTCAATTGCATGGTGATGGCCACGGCACTGTTTGTTGCCATGAGCGTAACCGCCAATGCCAATGAAACGACCGCAAGGGCTTTGCGCCTGGCGCAACAACCTCTTGCCGATACCAAACCGGGAAACCTTGAAAAAGGTAAAGATGTCTACATCCATCGCAAAAAGGGGAACTGTCTGGCTTGTCACGGCGTGAAGGAACTTGAGAACGTCCCGTTTCACGGCGAGGTCGGTCCGCCCCTGGACGATGTAGGCGGGCGCCTGAGCGAAAGCCAAATCAGACTTCAGCTTATTGATGCCAAGGTTAACAACCCGGACTCCATCATGCCTGCCTATTATCGCAGCGAAGGCTTAAACAGGGTTTTAAAAAAGTGGAAAGGCAAGACCATCTTGTCGGCCCAGGAAATTGAAGATGTTGTTGCTTATTTGATGACGTTAAAGGGCGAGTAAAAAACAGCCAAGCGGGAGGGCGCATGTCATGAAGGCGAATTTTGTTTGTGGCCCGGTCGTTATTGCGATTGGCATCATATTGAGCGACTTTACAGTGGCCGTCGGCGATACCATGGAAGAGGAGAAAAACCTCAAATCCGGCTATTATTATGCTTCCCAGGAAACCCGGGATATGCAGGACGATGATTTCGGCAACCCGGCTTTACTCTTGCTTGAGGATGCCGAGGAACTGTGGTCGAAGGTTGAGGGGACGGCGGGCAAATCCTGTGCCTCATGCCACGAGGATCCTGCCAGCGATATGAAAGGTGTCGGTGCCACCTACCCCAAATATGATGAAATTCTGAAAAAGCCCATTACCCTTTCCCAGTTTATTAACCGGGAACGCCGGGAAAAAATGGGAGCCAAGGAATGGAACTGGGAATCCAAACAATTGCTCGGGCTATCCGCCTACATCATGTTGCAATCCAGGGGCATGCCCTACACGTTGGTGATCGATGGCCCCATGGAACCCTTCTTTAAACAGGGCCGGGAATTGTATTTCACCCGCAGCGGTCAATTTGATATGGCTTGCAAATATTGCCATACGGATTACGCCGACACCCTGCTGCGAGGAAACAGGTTGAGCAATGGCCTGGCCAATGGCTTTCCGACATACCGGTTGGGTGCGCAGAGGCTGGTTTCCCTGCATAACCGTTTCATGGGTTGCGAAAAAAGACTGCGCGCCCAGCCTTACAAGGCTCAGTCCGATGAATACATTAATCTGGAGTTGTATCTGAAGTGGCGAGGAAGAAATATTTCCATAGAGATGCCTTCCGTGCGTCTTTAGAAAAGGATTATCGGGGGCCGCCGATAAGGGGCCGAATGTTTTTAGGGAAAACGGCTACTTAAGCCCCGACATCGGGCAACCGGTGCTGGCGCAGGTTGGCGCGCCGCAGGCCGGGGCGGCTGTGCTTTTGGCGACGTTGGGGGCCATCAGTCCCTTGGCCACCTTTTTGTCGCCGCAAGTCGGACAAGCCAGGGATTTTGTTTTGATCTGCTCGTCGTAATCGCCAGACGAGGTGAACCACTCATCAAAACTGTGGCCTTTCGAGCAATTGAGCGAGTAGACGATCATTTCAGCGGCAGCTCCGATGAACCCATCAGGAATTCGTCGATGGCCCGGGCGCACTGGCGACCCTCGCGAATGGCCCAGACGACCAGCGACTGGCCGCGTCGCATGTCACCGGCGGCGAAGACTTTATCGACGGATGTTTTATAGGCACCTTCGCCATCCGTAGTGGCGGCCACATTGCCGCGCCCATCGTATTGAACACCAAAGTCATCAAGCATACTTTCATGGACCGGGTTGAGGAAACCCATGGCCAGCAGGACAAGATCGGCCTTCAGTTCAAAAGCGCTACCCTCTACGGGTTCCGGTTTGCCGTTGGACCAGTCCATGGCGACACCCTTGAGCGTCGTCACCTTGCCGTCCCTGCCTTCAAGGGCTGTCGTGCCGACGGCCCATTTACGCTCGCAGCCTTCTTCGTGCGAGGTCGAGGAGCGCTGCTTGATTGGCCAGTTTGGCCAGGTCGTGCCCTTGTCTTCTTTTTCAGGGGGCAGCGGCATGATTTCCATTTGCGTGATCGACGCCGCACCCTGGCGCGCCGATGTTCCGACACAATCGGCCCCGGTGTCACCGCCACCCAGGACGGCAACATGTTTGCCGGTGGCCAGAATCTCTTCGGTTCTGTCTAACGCTTCGCCGGAATTGCGGCGGTTCTGCTGGGTCAGGAAATCCATGGCGAAGTGGACACCGTCAAGCTCGCGCCCGGGTACCGGCAAATCGCGTGGCTGTTCTGATCCGCCAGTAAGCGCAATGGCGTCGAACTTCAAAAGCAGACGTTCGGGAAGCACGTTGTAACCGACATGGGAATTGGGCCGGAATTCGACCCCTTCGGCCTGCATTTGCGACATGCGCCGATTGATCAGGTTCTTGCTCAACTTGAAGTCAGGGATTCCATAGCGCAGCAGGCCGCCCATCTTGGCGTTCTTTTCGAAAACCACGACGGCGTGTCCGGCCCGCGCCAGTTGCTGGGCGCAAGCCATGCCGGCAGGACCAGCCCCGACAACGGCGATGCGTTTGCCGGTCAGCCGTTTTGGAACCTGCGGCTCCATCCAGCCTTCGGCCCAGGCGCGATCAACGATGGCGCATTCAATGGTCTTGATGGTCACCGGTTCATCCGTCAGGTTGAGGGTGCAGGCGGCTTCGCACGGGGCCGGGCAAATACGACCGGTGAATTCCGGGAAGTTGTTGGTGGAATGCAGAACTTGCGAGGCCTCGCGCCAATTGCCGGAATAAACCAGATCATTCCATTCAGGGATGATATTGTTGACCGGGCAGCCATTGTGACAAAAGGGAATACCGCAATCCATGCAGCGCGCACCCTGATCGCGGAGCGTCTGTTCGGACAATGGAATCATGAATTCTTCATATCCGGTGACTCGCTCGGCAGCTGGCTTATAGATCCGGTCCTGACGCGGGAATTCCTGGAAACCTGTTGGCTTACCCATTATTCGGCTCCCACAGCAATTGGTTCTTCTTCGGCCTTGGCCCTGATGTCCTCCAGCGCCCGGCGGAAGTCGACAGGCATCACCTTGACGAATTTACTCACTGCGGTGGGCCAATTATCGAGGATCTCTTTAGCCCGGTTGCTTGTGGTGTTGTCGAAGTGATCCTGGATCATCGCTTTCAGTCGTTGCGCGTCGTGGGTTGTCATGTCGGCAAGGTCGGCCTCGCTAACGACGGTGCCGTCATCCGCGATGGTTTCAAGTTCGACCTGGGCCATGTTGCAGCGCTTCTCAAAATCACCGTCTTCATCAAGCACATAAGCAATGCCGCCTGACATCCCGGCGGCAAAATTGCGACCTGTGCCCCCCAAGACGACGACGCAGCCACCTGTCATGTATTCACAGCCATGATCACCGACCCCTTCGACAACGACGTTAGCACCGGAATTTCTGACCGCGAAACGTTCCCCCGCGATACCGCGGAAATAACAGGTCCCGGAAATAGCGCCATAAAGAACGGTGTTGCCGACAATGATATTGTCTTCAGGAACAATCGGGCTGTCAGGGCTCGGGTAGATAATAATCTTGCCCCCGGACAGGCCCTTGCCAACGTAATCGTTGGAATCGCCAGCCAGCTCCAGGGTGACGCCGCGCGCCGCCCATGCGCCAAAGCTCTGACCGGCGGTGCCTTTCAGTTTAATGTGGATGGTGTCGTCTTTTAATCCTGCGTGACCGTGGCGTTCGGCGATGCACCCTGACAGCATGGCGCCAACCGAACGGTTGATGTTCAGGATGCCGGACTCGATGACCACCGGGGTGGCGTTCTCAATAGCGTCCCGGGCTTTCTCGATAAGCATGTTATCGAGTGCTTTATCAAGGCCGTGGTCCTGTGTTTCGCAGTTAAAAATGGCAACGTCAGTGTCTGCTTTTGGGGTCTTCAGAACACCTGAGAAATCAAGCCCTTTGGATTTCCAGTGACTGACCGCATCAGACTTTTGCAAACGATCGGAACGGCCGATCATTTCGCTGACGGTCCTGAAGCCAAGTTCGGCCATCAGTTCGCGCACTTCCTCGGCAATGTAGGTGAAAAAGTTGACGACGTCTTCGGGCTTGCCGGTGAAGCGCTTGCGCAATTCCGGGTCCTGGGTTGCAACCCCGGCCGGGCAGGTATTCAGGTGGCATTTGCGCATCATGATGCAGCCTTCGGCGATCAAAGCGCCAGTGGCGAAACCGAATTCATCGGCACCCAGCAGGGCGCCAACAACAACGTCGCGCCCGGTCCGAAGGCCGCCATCGACCTGAACGGCGATACGACCGCGCAATTTGTTCATGACCAGCGTCTGATGGGTTTCGGCGAGGCCAATTTCCCAAGGGCTGCCGGCGTGCATGATCGAGGTGATCGGGCTCGCCCCGGTGCCGCCGTCGGCCCCTGAAATGGTGACGTGATCGGCGTGCGCCTTGGAAACCCCGGCGGCGACCGTGCCGACACCAACTTCCGATACCAGTTTGACCGATATACGGGCCTTGGGGTTGACGTTTTTAAGGTCGTGGATTAACTGCGCCAGATCTTCAATGGAATAAATGTCGTGATGGGGCGGCGGCGAAATCAGGCCGACGCCGGGGGTCGAATGACGGACCCGGCCGATCCATTCATCGACCTTGTAGCCGGGCAGCTGGCCACCTTCGCCGGGCTTGGCGCCCTGCGCCATCTTGATCTGGATGTCGTCGGCGTTGACCAGGTATTCGGTGGTCACCCCGAAACGCCCGGACGCCACCTGCTTGATCGCCGAGCGCATGGAGTCGCCGTTGTCCATGGGCTTGAAGCGCACCGCTTCCTCGCCGCCTTCGCCGGTGTTGGATTTGGCCCCGAGACGGTTCATGGCGATCGCCAGATTGGTGTGGGCTTCCCAGGAAATCGAGCCGAAGGACATCGCCCCGGTGGCGAAGCGCTTGACGATTTCGCTTGCCGGTTCGACGTTATCAATGGGAATGGACTGACCCGGAACAAACGAGAACAAGCCGCGCAGGTTCTTCAGTTTTTTATCGTGATCGTTAATCAGGGAAGAATAGGTCTTGAAGCCTTCGTAATCGCTGCTGCGGACCGAATGTTGAAGGGCGGAAATGGTTTCAGGCGTCCAGATATGCTCCTCGCCGCGAGTCCGGTAAGCAAGCTCACCACCAACGTCCAGCGCATCGCGGTAGATCGGCGCGGCCCCGTATGCGTCACGGTGGCGGCGCATGGTTTCCTCTGCAATCTCGGCCAAACCGACGCCTTCAATGGTGGTTGCCGTGCCGGTGAAGTATTTGTCGACGAAAGCGCTCGACAGGCCGACGGCGTCAAAAATCTGGGCCCCGCAATAGGACTGATAGGTCGAGATGCCCATCTTCGACATGACTTTAAGAATGCCTTTGCAGACGGCCTTGATGTAGCGTTTATGGGCCTCTTCCAGGCTTAAGACCTCAGGCAGGTTGTGACGCAGATGGGAAATTGACCCGAATACCAGATGCGGGTTGATGGCCTCCGCACCGTAACCGGCGAGCAGACAGAAGTCATGCACCTGGCGGGCTTCGCCGGTCTCGACAACCAGTCCCACTTCGGTGCGCAGGCCTTCACGGATCAAGTGGTGGTGAACGGCGGCGGTGGCCAGCAGAACTGGCAGGGGGACACGGTCGGCGTTAACGCCGCGATCCGATAAAATCAGGATATTATGGCCTTCAAGAACAACTTGCCGGGCTTTTTGGCATAACTGGTCGAGGGCCTCTTCCATGCCATCAGCGCCCCGGCTGGCCAAATAACAGGTATCCAGCGTATAGGTGACGAAGGCGTGATCAACATTGTCTTCAATGCGCCGGATTTTTTCCAGTTCGACGTTGGAGAGGATCGGTTGCTGAACTTCCAGGCGCATGTGTTTGCCGCCTGTTTTCAGGTCGAGCAGGTTCGGCCTGGGACCGATAAGGGAGACCAGGGACATCACCGATTCCTCGCGGATCGGGTCAATCGGCGGGTTGGTGACCTGGGCGAAATTCTGCTTGAAGTAGGAAGACAGCATCTTCGGGCGGTCCGATAGAACCGCGGGCGGGATGTCGCTACCCATGGAGCCCAGGGGATCCTGTCCATCGACGGCCATTGGCTGGATGTAGAATTTGATATCTTCCTGGGTGTAGCCGAAGGCCTGCTGGCGGTCGAGAATGGTGTTCTTGTCCGCCGTCATCGGCGAGACTTCATCGGGCAGGTCGTCGAGCCGGATTTGGGTTTTATCGAGCCACTTCTGATAAGGCTTGGCCTGGGCCAGGGTTTCTTTCAGTTCGGCATCCTGAACGATACGACCTTCTTCAAGGTCGATGAGCAGCATCTTGCCCGGCTGCAAGCGCCATTTTTTAACGATCTTGCTTTCCGGGATGCGTAACGCGCCGACTTCCGAGCCGACGATAACCTTGTCATCGTCGGTAACAATAAAGCGGGACGGACGCAGGCCGTTTCGATCAAGGGTCGCGCCGATCTGGCGGCCATCGGTAAAGGCCATGGCGGCAGGGCCATCCCAGGGCTCCATCAGGGCTGCGTGGTATTCGTAGAAAGCGCGGCGCTCATCATCCATAAGCGGATTGCCCGACCAGGCTTCCGGGATCATGATCATCATCGCGTGGGCCAATGAATAGCCACCGGCAACGAGCAGTTCCAGGGCGTTATCGAAGGTTGCCGAATCAGAAGCGCCGTCGCCGATAAGCGGCCACAGTTTTTCAAGATCGTCGCCCAGTATTTCCGAACTCATGTTATGGCGGCGGGCATGCATCCAGTTGATGTTACCGCGCACCGTATTGATTTCGCCGTTGTGACACAGATAGCGGAACGGCTGGGCCAGTGGCCACGACGGAAAGGTGTTGGTGGAAAACCGCTGATGCACCAGGGCCAGAGCCGACTGGCAGCGTTCGTCCTGCAAGTCCGTGAAATAGGTATCGACGTTGTGGCCCAGCATCATGCCTTTGTAGACGATGGTGCGGGATGACATTGACGGAATATAGAACTGGTTACGGTCGGTAAGATCGACGTCCCAGACTTTATGGTGTACCCGTTTGCGGATGACGAATAATTTTCGCTCGAATGCATCGGTATCGGCGCAGTCCTTTCCGCGGCCAATGAAAATTTGACGAATCATCGGTTCAATCGGAAGGACGCTTTGACCAAGACAACTGCTGTCGACAGGCAGGTCGCGCCAACCGAGAATTGTCTGGCCTTCCTCTGGCGTTACTTTCTCAAAGGCGGCGATGCTGGCATTTTTTGTGTCTTCATTTTGCGGCAGGAACACCATGCCGACGGCGTAGTCGCCCACGGGCGGCAGCTCAAAACCCAGTTTGGCGCATTCTTCACGGTAAAGAAGGTCAGGAACCTGTATAAGGATACCGGCACCGTCACCGGCAAGATGGTCGGCACCAACGGCTCCGCGATGATCCAGATTGATCAGAATCTGAAGGCCCTGGCGGATGATGTCATGTGACTTACGGTTCTTGATATCGGCGATAAAGCCGAGACCGCAGTTGTCATGCTCGTTCTTTGGGTCATAAAGCCCCTGTTTTAGGGGCAGCCCGGGCGCTTGGGGCCAAACCGGTTGGCTCATGTTGTCTGTCTCATATTAATATTAAAGTCAAATGGGGGGTAGAATTATCAAACCAAGGCGGTGGTTGCCAATCAGAAAATCCGGCCTTCTTATCCACAATACGGGAAGATGTTTTCAAATCCAAGCCCTGCGGCTGTTTTCCGGCTTGGGGCTGGACCGGTGCAATGCTATAAAGTCGGCAATATATTGAAAGGATTAACGTGCCTGTTCTACATATTGTGGTTTTAGCCCTGATTCAGGGAATCACCGAATTTCTCCCGATCAGTTCTTCCGGGCATCTGGCGCTGGTTCCGATTCTGGCGGGTTGGCCGGATCAGGGGCTGATAGTGGATGTCGCGGTCCATGTGGGCACCCTGGGCGCGGTGATTTTATACTTTTGGCGCGATGTCTTTGGCATGGTCAAAGGACTACTGATGGCCCTGCGCGGGCGACTTGATGGACAGGCCAAAATGGTCGGTTTGATTATTCTGGCGACCATACCAGTGGTGACAGCCGGGTACGGCCTCCATCATTATGGCATTGACGGCTTGCGCTCCCTGAACGTCATTGCATGGGCGACGCTGGGCTTTGGCCTGGTGTTATGGATTACTGACAAGGCCGGGATGACCGTGCGCCGGGTCGAACATCTGGGGGTCAGTGACGCCGTCATTATCGGCCTGGCCCAGGTGCTGGCACTCATCCCGGGAACCAGCCGTTCTGGTATTACCATGTCGGCGGCGCGGATGCTGGGCATGGAGCGACGTGAGGCGGCGCGCTTCTCCATGCTGCTTTCGATCCCGACGATTATCGGTGCCGGTGCGCTAAAAGGATATGAACTCTATCAGTCAGGCGACGCCCGTTTGACATCCGACGCCATATTGGCCGCCGGTCTCGCATTCATCACCGCGCTGATTGCCATTTTTATCCTGATGGCGTGGCTTAAACGTTCCAGCTTCACGCCCTTCGTGATTTACCGGATCCTCCTCGGTGTCGGTCTGCTGGGACTGTCTTACGGGTATATTTCTTAATATCCGGCGCTCATATCGACCAGATCCCTGGCCTCCTCACCGTTACGGATGCGGCGGATGTTGGCGGCGATATCTGCGGCGGCTGATTTAGCTGAAGAAAGGCTGGCGATGTGCGGGGTGACCAGAACCCTGGGATGATCCCAAAACGGGCTTTCAGTCCCCAACGGCTCCTGATGAAAAACATCCAGCGCCGCCCCTGCTATATGACCGCTATCAAGGGCAGCCAGTAAATCCGCTTCAACCACATGACCGCCACGGGCGGCGTTGATAACAAAGGCCCCCTTTGGCAGTTGTGCCAGTGTCTGGGCATTGATGATGCCCGTGGTTTGCGCGGTCAACGGCAGCAGGCAGACCAAAATGTCGGTGCGGGCCAGGAACGGGGCAAGACCGTCGTCCCCGTAAAAGGATTCAACCCCGTCGATGGTTTTGGGCGAACGACTCCAGCCGGCGACCTGAAATTCAAAGGGCAACAGGTGGGCTGCCGCATCGGTGCCAAGCGCCCCCAATCCCAAAATACCGACCCGTTTTGTCAGGGTATCGTCCTGCGCAAGCTCGCGCCAGTCATGATCGCGTTGCATGTGATCATAAAGGTGCAGCTTGCGATGAAAATGGAGCACCCGGTGGACGACAAATTCGCTCATATGACGGGTCAGGGCCGGGTCAATCATGCGCGCCAGCGGTACCCCGACCGGATAGGTTTTATCGGCCAGAATGGCATCAACACCGGCACCAAGATTGATCACCGCCTTCAGATTGGGAAATTTTTTCAAGGCCCCCGGCGGCGGTCGCCAGACGATGGCGATATCAACATTTTCGGGATCGGCGGGGAGATCAGGCCAGACATGGAAATCATCCGCGAAATCGATTTCCGGCAAGACCGGGGCCAGGGCGCTGCGCCAGTTTTCAACGGGTTCGTCGGGGCTGATGTAGATAATAG
>JACNJU010000151.1 GCA_014382375.1 Rhodospirillaceae bacterium | reverse complement strand
TGTAGGTCGAGCAAATATCAAGCTGCTCCCGTGAGAGAAGTTCCCTCGGCGGCACTGACCTGTATCAAATGTCACGGGGTGCTGGGCAGCAGTGTTTTTCCTGAAGTGCCAAATCTGGCAGGCCAGAACAAAAATTATCTGGTCAAGCAGCTTGCCGCCTTCAGGGATACCGCAGACAACGAAAGCAGCGTCGGCGAAGATGGGCGTTATCACTATGTCATGGCCGAGCAGGCCCGTTATCTGACCGATCCGGTAATTGACGAACTGTCGGCGTTTTTCTCGGGCCTTAGCTGTCGCTAGGGCGAGCCAACCGGAGTGCATAAAACCCGTGCCGGACGAAACCAGGAAGATCGACTTCTCCAATGCCTAATTGCAGGCCGCGCTGATCCTCTATTGCCACTCCAAACGGATGCCCTTGCCACACAATGCGGAAAAGTTAATAGAGCCGTCCGGTGACACCCTCAAAGCAGACATTAAATCCCTGAAACTGGATTTTGCGATTTTGACCTCCGCTTAGCGTAGAAAAGTAGACATAATCGAAAGGTGGAGACGTCTTCTGTTTTCGCCAAATGCTGACATCTCCAAAATTTATTTCATCTTCCAGGTACTGACCTTGGTCAATATAACCTGCCCAAGATTTATGCTAATATTCAACGTCTCCATTGCTCGTAAGGGGTTTGATCCAGACTGGTTGATGAGGAGAATAAAGTGGAGCAGTTTAAAAATATTCTAGTGGTTTTTGCCGGTGTTGTTGGTGACGATGACACCTTGGCCCAGGCCACAACCCTGGCAAAGAGAAATAATGCGCGGATGACAGTCGTTGAAGTCATCAAGGATTTAAACTTAACATCGATCGATATTGCCGAGAAAGGCAAACTCCTCCAACGTTTGACGGTATCGATACGAGAAGAAGGCATCAGGGTTGATACGGTCATGCGAAGGGGAACGCCATTCCTGGAAATCATTCGCCAAGTACTCCTCGAAAAGCACGATCTTGTAATGATGACCGCAGAAGGTGATGCGGGATACAAGAGCCTGTTCTTGGGCAGCACCTCCTTCCACCTTATGCGAAAATGTCCATGCCCTGTTTGGGTGACTAACCCGGAAGGGAAAAATAATTATGCACGAATCATGGCAGCAATTGAGCCGGAATTGGACAATGCTAGCGATAGTGCGTTGAACATTAAAATTATGGACCTCGCGACCTCCCAGGCGCGACTGAACAAGAGCGAGCTTTTTATTGTTCAGGCGTGGGAAGTTACAGGTAGTGATGGTGAGACGCTTCAATCAGAAACCACTAAGGAAATAAGAGCTAAAATTTATAGCAAGCACGAGTTGCTATACCAAAAGCCACTTGCGCGGTTTCTCAAGCGATATAAGTTGAATGACATCAATCATCAGATTCACTTATTACGAGGCGCCCCTGATTTTGTGATTCCCCAGTTGGCTGACACAATTAAAGTTGATCTGATTGTCATGGGAACAATCTGTCGTACCGGAATATCTGGATTCTTTATCGGTAACACCGCGGAGTCGATTTTACGTCAGGTGGGTTGTGCTGTTCTGACAGTCAAACCAGAGGGGTTTGTTACCCCGGTAACAATGTATGGGGCGTAGTATTTTCAATGACCTCTTATGCAACAGCCTCGTCACCGTTGAGTTGGGAAGGTCTATGTGATCCACACCTGTTTTATGAAATGATCCAGTGGTCTTAGGGAGTTAATATCTCTCAGCATCATCTTAATCTGATGTTTTGTACAAACTAAACCGGAAACTCAGCGATATGGAAGTCCATGTTTTTCTTCAAGTATTGCTGATCATCTTGCTAACGGCACGGGTGTTCGCGGAGTTTGCGGTTCGTCTGAAATCTCCTTCCGTGATTGGCGAACTCGTTGCCGGAGTGGTGCTTGGGCCAAGCCTGCTAGGTTGGATCGAACCCTTTGAAGCCATTAAATTGCTGGCGGAAATCGGTATCATCCTGTTGTTGTTTGAGGTCGGGCTCAAAACCGACATTACAAAGCTGACCCAGTCGGGATGGAAATCGATAATCGTGGCTATTGGAGGGTTTGTTCTGCCCTTCATGCTCGGGTTTACACTCAGTTACGGAGTCTTCGGGCTGTCATTGCTGGTATCGCTGTTCATCGGTGGAACGCTGACTGCCACGAGTATCGGCATTACGGTAAGGGTTTTAAGCGATCTGAAAGTTCAGCACGGACATGAAGGTCAGATTGTGCTCGGTGCCGCTGTGCTGGACGATATATTCGGTGTTGTGTTGCTGGCGTTGCTTTATGAATTCGCGATCGGTGGCGGCGTCAGCATGATAAATGTCGGCAAGGTGTTGCTGTTTATCGGGATATTTTTCGCACTTGCGCCCATTGCGGCAAAGTTAATTTCCGTGTTTATCAAGCGTCTGGACAGAACCACCGAAGTGCCTGGTTTGATCCCGACCATGATGGTCTCGCTCGTGTTATTCTTCGCTTGGCTCGCAAAGGTGGTTGGGGCTCCGGAAATGTTGGGAGGTTTTGCCGCGGGGCTTGCCTTGTCACGGCGCTTCTTTTTACCTTTCGGGGCCGCCCTTCATGCCGATCCCAAGTTTGCTCTGCGGATTGAAGAGCTGATGAAGCCGATTATTCATCTGTTTACACCGATCTTTTTCGTCATGGTGGGGTTGTCCCTTAATTTGCGTGAGATCGACTGGGGTTCTTTCCATATATGGGGGTTGTCACTGGCGCTATTTGTTGCTGCAGTGGCCGGAAAATTTGCTGGAGCGTTTGTTATTAGTGAAGCATGGGCTTCACGCTTCATAATTGGCGTTGCCATGATCCCGCGTGGCGAGGTCGGTTTGATTTTCGCCGAACTGGGGCGTGTAAGCGGTGTCCTGGAAAATGAAACATATGCCGCTTTAATCATTGTCATTGTGCTTACCACCTTGCTCCCCCCCTTGGTAATGAAGGGGTTCTATAATAGCAGGCATAGCGAAAGGCTAAACAGATAACTAAACGAATATGCGCTTGTGGTTGTTGCAGGAAATGGTGAAAAATAACGTGAAAAGGTGCCTCGTTTTTTGGGAGTATTGGCTTGAACGAGTCGGAGATTCTGTACGACGTTCTGATTTTTCTGATGGCTGCCGTTGTTGTGGTCCCGGTATTTCGACGTCTGCGAACAAGTCCTGTGCTGGGATATCTTGTGGCTGGTATCATTGTCGGGCCCCATGGGCTCGCGATCATAAGAGATTCTGATAGCGCTCATACACTGGCTGAATTCGGTGTTGTTTTTCTTCTCTTCATGATCGGCCTGGAATTATCGTTAGAGCGTCTGCGTGTTTTAGGCCGTTTCGTTTTCGGACTTGGCACATTGCAAGTGACCGTTACAGGGTGTGCCATCGGTGGTGTTGCCCTTGCTCTTGGCTTAACCAAAGAGGCAGCCATCGTCATCGGCGGCGGCCTGGCGCTGTCGTCCACTGCGTTTGTTCTTCAGCTTCTGATCGAGCGGGACGAGAAGGCGACATCATATGGAAAAATTTCCTTTGCTGTGCTGCTTTTCCAGGACCTCGCCATTGTTCCTCTGCTCTTGATGGTTTCCCTGCTTGGCGAAGCAGAAGGGTCCTTCATAGAAGCCATGGGTTTTGCGATCTTAAAAGCATCGCTGGCACTGGTCCTGGTCATTGGCATTGGGCGATTGATCCTGCGTCCTGTCTACCGAATTATCGCCGAGACCCGGAACTCTGAACTTTTCGTGGCGACCACATTGCTCGTCGTTCTCGGGATCGGCTCGTTGATGTCGCTCGTTGGTATATCAATGGTGTTGGGTGCTTTCCTGTCTGGCCTTCTTTTGTCCGAGACCGAGTACAAGCACCAGGTTGAAGCGGACATTCGACCGTTTCGCGGAATTCTTCTCGGCCTGTTTTTTATTACCGTTGGCATGTCAATCGACATCACGCTGATTTGGCGAGAGCTGGCAACGATTACGCTTCTTGTCGCCAGTCTTATGGTCGGCAAAAGTTTCATCACGGCGGTCCTGTGCCGAGGATTAGGTGTGTCGTTGGCTGATTCTGTACGGACCGGAATGCTTCTCTCACAGGGTGGAGAATTCGGATTTGTTCTTTTTCTAGCCGCCAGTACAATGGGCCTTCTTGCCGGAGAAACCACGCAAATCCTTCTGGCAAGCGTGACACTGACAATGGTTGCCACCCCCTTCATGGCTTTTGTTGGCGCCCAATTTTCACAATTCCTGGCCAAGCGTTCTGAAGTACCCGTTGCCGGTGCGGATGAAATAGCGGAAGACCTGCACGATCATGTCTTGATCGTCGGGTTTGGCCGCGTTGGTCAAACTGTGGCGAAAATTCTTTCAGCCGGCGGCATCACATATGTCGCCCTTGATCTGGATGCTGGGCGGGTTGCGGCATGCCACGCCAAGGGCATGCCATGTTTCTTTGGCAATGCCAGTCAGATT
>JACNJU010000165.1 GCA_014382375.1 Rhodospirillaceae bacterium | reverse complement strand
GTCAGTTAACCCCAGGACGGGCCGAGGGCGCGAACGAGCGCCGGTGTTCCGGGGCAATTCATGGTTTGTTTTTGGCCGATGTCTGCCGACCCGGTGCGGACGGCATTCTCGATATGGCTCTAGGAGCCGTTAATGAGGAGATTCGCCGACAGATTTTTCCCGATGGGGGCCATTTTGAGCGCAATCCGTCGCGGGTACTCGAATTACTGTCCCGCTTCAACCAAATCAGAGCGCTGCTTCTGGCCGTTCATGTCGAGGTCCCCACCGAATTGCAAGGCGCCATAGACAAAATGTCGCCTATGTTGCGCGCCTTGCGTCACGGGGACGGTGGGCTGGCGCTTTTTAACGGCGGACATGAGGAAGACCGAGCCCTTGTCGATACGGTGCTGGCGGATACCGGCGTTCGCGGCAAGGCGTTAAGCAGCGCCCCGCACAGTGGATTTCAAAGACTGGCGGCAGGCCGTACCGTGATCATTGCCGACACCGGAAAACCGCCATTGGCCGGTGGCATCAATGCCCATGCCAGTAGCCTCAGCTTCGAGATGAGCGTCGGCAAAGACAGGCTGATCGTAAATTGTGTGTCCCCCGGATCAGAGGGCGATCACTGGTTCGGCGCATTGCAGGGAACAGCCGCTCACTCCACCCTTTCGGTTAATAGCAAGGATTCAACCCTGTTCAAAAGTGACGGATCCCTGGCATCCGGGCCTGTAAATGTTGAATGCACCCGTCGCGAAGCCGACGGCTCGCTCTGGCTTGAAACCTCTCACGATGGATACCGGAAAAGTATTGGCATCCTTCATCGCCGCAAGCTGTATCTGGATGCGTCCGGCGAGGATTTCAGGGGCGAAGATCGTGTCGAGGGCCCCGGTGGCGAGAACTTTAGTCTGCGCTTTCACCTTCATCCCGGTGTTCATGCCTCCCAGGTACAGGGAAAATCCACCATCTTGCTGAAATTGCCCGCAGGTTCAGGCTGGCAATTCCAGGCATCTGGCGGCAGTATCACGCTGGAAGAAAGCATTTATTTAAGCGGGCATGGCGAACCGCGTCGTTGCGAGCAAATCGTTATTTCCGGCCCCCTGCACGGCGATGGGGCGCAAGTCAAGTGGCGGTTAAATCGTCTGTAGAGCAACTTATCGGCCATCATATGATTCCGTCGGTCGTGAAGAATACGCATTACGCGGCGATTTGAACTGATTGCTGTTTGTAGTTCCCCGACCTCCACATCCTGAATAAGGCAAAAAGAATCCTGATCCATTTGAGGATGAGGCGGAAGTTGTATCCAGCGGCGGCGAGGATTGGGTTTATGGCGTCTCCTTCAGCGTGGGCGAGGCGGTTTCGGTCCATTCGGTGATCGTTCTTCATGTGCCCGATAACCGGTTCGACGGCGGAGCGGCGTTTCATCTGGCGTTTGATGGCCGGGGTCACGCGGCGCTTTTGTCCGGCGGTGAAGACCCGTAGCTTGTAGACACCGGGTGCGTTGTGGCCCTTGTATCCGGCGTCGGCCAGGATGCGTTTGAGGATAGCGCCGGTGAGGTCTTCAATCTCGGGGATAACCGTCTCGAGGGTGTGTCCGTCGTAAGGCCGTCCCGGCAGTGACTTGGCGTGGATGGCGAACTGGCCGCCACGGCACCGGTTCAGCGTCGTCGCGACCGAGACCTTGACGCCGAACTCGTATGGCTTGTGGGCCTTGCCCTTGCCGATGCATTCGACCTCCGGTGCGTGCAAGGCATAAATCTTGGGCAAGGGGTCGCGCTTTTTCTGCGTCATCACCCGCTCGCCCAGCCACAGCGGGCGAAGGAAGGCGCTCTCCAAGGCTTCATCGCCTTTGCTCTTGCGTCGGATGTCGCGGATCGTGCGGCCCAAGTACGTCTTGAGCTTCCTGAGTTGACGGTTAGCCCGCTTGAACTGTTTGGCATGGGCGTAACGCTGGTGGGCGATCAAGGCATGCTTTCCGACCCGCACATAACTTTGCCGCAGCTTGATCCCGGACCGCTTCGCCTGTTTGACCAGGCGCTCACGGGCTTTATGGATCAGCTTGGCGTCGGTCGGGAAAGCGACGTCCTTCTCGGCAACCGTGGTGTCGATAACGGCGCGGGTGAAGTCTGACGGTTTCGCTGCGCCCACCTTCACCGCCACTGCCAAGCTTTCCTGCAACAGCGCATTCAACCGGTCCTCGCCCATACGCTGACGCCAGCGGGTCATCGACGAGCGGTCCAGCGGCAGGTCGTGACAGAAAAATTCCTCGCCGCAGAAGTATTGATAATACGGGTTCTCAAGCCAGCGCGCGCAGACCTCGTCGTCGGACAGATTGTCGACGTATTTAAGAATATGAAGCCCCGCCATCAGGCGGTTCGACAACGGTGGTTGGCCGGGGCCGTCCGTATAGACAGCGCCCATCTTCTCCGACAAAAAACGCCAGTCGATCCGATCAGCAAGGATGACCTTTTCGTGGCTTAATTTGAGGATCTGATCAAGGCGCGAGCGGAACATATCGTGTTGGCCGCTCTTCTCCGGTTCGCGTGGCTTCATCGGCGTCTCTCCGTCTGTCCAAGGACAGTGAATCACGCCCAAAAGCTAAATGCAAATTGCAAGGTTATGCACCTAAAAGCATTGTTTCCTTGCAAATAAATTCTCACCAATTCCGTAAAATAGGCAATTTAATCAGTCGGTTGGGAATTCTTCACAGCCGACTGACTATGTCCAGCCGCACCATCACGCGGTGGTCAGGGGATTGTTTCCAAAGGCGCGTATTGAGTTTGTTCCGGGGGCCGGACACTGGCTGCACGCCGAGAAACCGGGACCGTTCCTTGAGCTGTTAAAGACGTTTCTGGCGTGAACTAGCCCAACACCCGTTTCATCAACCAGTTAGCGTTTCTGAGCAACCGGGCGTCGTCATTACGCGGGCCGATAACCTGAACCCCCAGCGGAAGCCCGTTCGGGCCTTCCATCATTGGCAAGGTGATTGCCGGGGTGCCGCAATAAGTGGCTAGGGAATTGAAAACCGGACTGCCGGTGGACTCCAGCCCTTCCGGTGCTTCGCCGGTGGTTGCCGGTGTAATGATGATGTCAAAATGATCGAAAACCATATCCAGGCCGGAATTCAGCAGGTCCTGTCCGTCTATGGCGGTATTGTAATCCACGGCGCTGACTTTCTGACCAAATTCAATCATCCCGCACAGGGTGTCGCTCAACTGGTCTTTTCCGTTTTCATAATAACTGGCGTAATTCTTTGCCAGATCCGCATACATGATGTTCCTGTGCATATCGATCAGGTGATCAAAGGGCTCAGACAGGGGCAGATCATTGCAATCGTCGCCCAGGGCTTCAACCAGTTCTTCAAAGGCTTCCTGTGTCGTTTCGTCGGCCTGGTCCCAGACGGCGGTCCTGGCAAAGGCGATGACGGGGGGCATCGGCGGCTCAGTTGCAAGGACGTCGCACAAGGCCGGACGGGCGCGCGCGCGGGTATACCTGTCGCCGGGGTCAGACGCTATCAGCGCTTCGCTCAGCAAGGCGATGTCTTCAAGGCAGCGAGCGAAAGTGCCAATGGTATCCAGCGGCGATGATGCTGACAGGACCCCGGTTCTCGGGATGAGACCGTGGGTCGGCTTGAATCCGTAAATTCCGCAATAGGACGCCGGGCGAAGGATTGACCCGGTGGTTTGGGTGCCGATGGCCAGCGGCACCATATAGGCCGCTACGGCAGCGCAGGAGCCACTGGACGACCCGCCGGGTGTATGGGCAGGGTTATGCGGATTTCTGGTTTTTCCGGGGGCAAAAACAGCAAGTTCGGTGGTCACGGTCTTGCCCATGATCACCGCGCCGGCTTCCTTCAGCAGGGTGACAACCCGGCTGTCTTCACGGGGTTGGCGACCCTGATCCAGCACAGTGCCGTTTTCGGTTGGCAGGGACCGGGTGTTGATAATGTCTTTGATTCCGACAGGTACACCATGCAGTGGGCCAATCGGGCCGCCAGCCTGACGCCGGGCGTCCAGGGTGCGCGCCTGTTCCAGTGCGTATTCCGGTTTCAAATGCGCCCAGGCTTGGATTTCACCATCAATCTGTTCGATTCGATCCAGACAGGCTTGCACCAGCTTTTCAGAGGTAATTTCACCGTCACGAATTTTTTGTGCGGCCTGGGTGGCAGTTAGTTCAATCAAGGACATGTGATAAAGGCAGCCTTATTTTTTGCGCAGACAGGAATCCCAGAAGTCATAGAAGATCATTGGCAGGATACACAGACAGATCACCCAGAACGGAAGGCCACCCCAAAATCCGGCGGCGCCGGAACTAATGCTTTCGGCAAGCCCGAGAACAAAGACAGTGACCAGTATGGAGCCGACAAATCCGGATATTTTATTTACGAGTTCAGCAGACATAATGTTCTAACTCCTCAAATCCGTAATCAAGGGATGTATTTACCAAACAGGACATCAGGCAGCCACAAGGCGATTCCCGGGAACTGATACATCA
>JACNJU010000163.1 GCA_014382375.1 Rhodospirillaceae bacterium | reverse complement strand
ACGACGCGCCGCTTCCCGGCGGCTCAAGTGATCATGATGGCAGGCAAGCCTGACCTGTCGGTAAAGATCCACTGAGTACATCCTTCCGCCTTCCAACCCCAATAGGGTCAAAGGCACAAAAGTGGCGGAATTTTACTCCGCCCGCAGCCACATTATGCGACCGCCTCAGTGGACCAGTATTGCTCCGCCGCATACACATACAATGGCAAAAGCCGGTATTGTCGGCGTGCATGCGTGCCCGAAAGGGTTGCGTCATGGTTTTGGTGTGAGTGCATTGCAGAAGGCTGTTCCGCTTAACATGGTACGCAAATGGTTGGGGCACTCACGATTAAGCACGACAGCAATCTATGCTGACGCAATGGGAGACGAAGAACGAGAAATTGCAACGAGATTTTGGAATAGCTTCAGCTAGGTCGGAACTAATACAATTTAGCCAAGTCTTAAAGCGACTGGATTACACTCCCATTAGATGGCCAATCGATATTGAGGTCAATTATTCCGACCGTTACTACACTCGTTAATGCTGATCTGCCTTCTCTACTGGAAGCTCTTTCTCCGTGATCGCGTCAAGGCTCCTGAGAGTAACGAGATCCTTGTCGAACTCCGCTTTTATCCCAAATCCATGTAAACTTCTTATCCTAGCAGCAAGATTCTCTAGAACCTGTTTTAATTGAACGTAAAATATTCTGACTATGTAGATAACGATAATAGGCCAAGCGAGTATATCTATTAGCCTTAGTATGTATCCAATAATTATAGGCAAGTTTTCCATAACTGCCCCCAAGCCATCTCTAAATAGGACCTTTTGTTTTCTGCCAGTATAAAACTAGCCCTATTTGTCATAGGGCTAGTGTGTGGTGAAATTGAGCGAGACTGAACGTCGCGCAAAAATCAATAGAGAAACTTCACTTCTTTCAAAGGTTCACCATCCTTGAAAACTCCTATCGAGTTTCCTTGCCTCTCTTGCTCGACAATCCACTCGTATACCCTAATCGAATTTCGAACCAGCTCTGCGTAACTAGACGCATTGGTCTCTTCTTTCAGGCGAAGGAGTCGATTGTGAGCCTCGGGCGAGAACTCGAACTGAATACGGCGAGTTTCAGCACCTTCACTCTTCTTCATTGCAGTTGCAGACATTTTCATTCTCCTTCTTATTACTAGAAGGATTCGAATTTAACTAAGGGGCGAGGTTTCATTCTAGAATCCGCTATTCCTCGATACCAGGAGCATCAAGTGGCAAAAGTAATACATACTCCCGCTCGACATTCTTTTCACCTAACTGAATAGGTTGGAAACTAATGCCGATGGGCTCAAGGTCATCTATCCTGAGTCTCGGTACGGTAACCGCGTCACAAGCCATAACGTCCTCCAGAGTAGGCCCAGATTATAGTCCGTTACTTTCGCAGACATTATGATCTCCCCTTAGAAATTCAAATCACAAGCTCATTCTATCTATTGCACATGTTATGCGTAAAACATGCATAAGTCAAGAGCAATACATTAGCATATTTCGAGCGGTCGCTACCCGGAAAATGCACAGGACGCGGGAGTGAATGACTATGATTTTATTCAATTTTATTAATATTTAGCAGTCAATAGATTTAGCTCTGAAGAAAATCGATTCGTCATAACCTTACTCAATAGGGTCTTTTGCGTAGCCGCCAATAAACAAAATGCACCATTTTGTTCATCTTTTACGGGAGGAAGGGTGCATGGCTTCGCTCAAAATCTCAGCCATTCTCACGCGTTCAACAACTTTAGCCCTAGCGCTTCTTTTGCTTGCGGGCTGCCAGACAACGAATGTTGGTACCACAAACACCGAGGTAGCTGAAGGCGGCTGTCTCGCCGAAACGCCACTATCCACCGATCTCTCCATATCTCCACCCAGTGCTGATGTACCGGATGATATTGCACGGTTTTCAGGAGTATGGGGTAACGGCAAGTGGGACGATAAGCTGTGTCATACACTTGCCGTAGTATCCATAGATGCTGACGGCAACGCCGAGGCTATCTACAGCTATGGTACATATTCAGGATGGGACATCCGAAAAGCGGAGTACTTCAAACCAAATGGGAAAATAGCTGACGGTAAACTCACGCTTGAAACATTTCGGAATGGAGCTAAGGCAGTTTACTGGTTTTCAGGCGACGTCCTCAAAGGTTCATATACACGCAACGGCAACACATCATACGTCACACTCTCGAGGGTAAATATATAATCACGCAGTGTCATCAAAATTGAATCAACTCACACCGGGAGTGAAAATATGACCAAGCTGCCCTATCTGTGCCTCGTTGCCTTGGTGTCAGTTGTAGCGGTTGCATGGCAAACAACGAGCGCCAAGGCGACTGAAACCACATTGACCGAGATTTCTCAACTGATGACATTCAATGTTGGTTATCAGGCCAGTTATAAGAAAGATGATGACGATGAAACGCTGACGCTCGTCTCTCAAACCGACGCCACAGAAACATGGAAGAGAAGTGACGGTTGCACGACGACAAGTTTGAAAATCGGCTTCTCACCGAACCTTAAATGGAGCGGGTGTGAGGACAAGGCTGGCACGCAAAAAATCGAAATAGTTAAAGGGAAACCGTATCCGCTAAAGGTCGGCAATAAATGGCGTTACTCGGTAAACGGCAAGTACAACTCAGGCGGCAACTGGAAAGGGACTGGTAATTGTCAAGTCTCGCAGTCAGAACGTAGCACCACGGTTTCCGGTGAGCACGACACTCTTAAAGTCGAGTGTAAGGATAAATGGGTCAACCGCACATGGTACGTCTCGTTGGAGCTCAGGCAGTGGGTTCGATTTGTCAGGACCCACTACAAAAAGGGCACCATGGTGTGGGAGTTTGTGAAGGTCGTGAATGAAGGCGATGGCTCTTGATCGTCACGGAGTATTTTCCGCTGCTACAGACTTGAAGGCTTCGTGAAATACAAGAGCAACGGTTGGAGCAAGCAATCCAATACCGTCTCCCAAATGATTGACGTGCAATAAATGGTATATAAGTTGAAGAATGACAGCGAGTTTATGCTGTACAAGAAAGAGCGCCGTTACGTGGCGCTCTTTTCGGTCCATCTTAGTTGTGCACTTCCGTTACCGCTACTCTCCTTTCGTGTTGGGCTTAATTGCCATAAAGAACATATGCGTGAAAACAAGTGACACAGCATCAAAGACTTTTAGGTGATCATTTTCTGGTAACCACGGCTTACGTTTTGGTGGCATTTGCGGAGTCAATTCTGGGAGATTGTTCGAGATTGCTTCAGCTATTTCGTACCGAGTACTGACACCAAATTGCCCAAAGCATTCTTGAATTTGCTCACGGGAATATTTGACCGTATGGAGCCCTGCCTTTTTCCCGAGCACCTCAATGTCTTCTAAGAGTTAGCATACGCGTGAGCTATGCCGAGCACAAGTGCATATATGATTAGGGAGCAAAAGAACTTCTGGCTTGTAATGCTGAATGAAGGTTTGAACGAATTCTAGAGCACTTACATTCTTATCGCCACTGGCTCTCCGATATCCCCAATCAAGTGGTGTCCATGCCCCATCAAAGAAAGCAAAAGCTAGACCACGTCGCGAGGGGAACACCGATAGAAAGAGTGTGCATTCATCAAGGGATTTTCCCATAGGTGATAGTAAACGAGCTATTTTCTGACGAGATTGTTCAGGGCCTGTATCTTGCGGTCAATATGAGGGTCATCAAGATCGTGTTTTAGCTGCTCGATGAGTTGACATGATCTTTCCACGACTTCATTCATTGATTTTTGCGGTATTAGGTAGCAAACGCACCTAGTGCCGAGGATTTCATCGGATGCGAGCGGCGGCAGCAACCCCGGCAAGCGCTGCGCCAACATGGATTTGCCGGCGCCAGGCGGGCCAATCATCAACAGGTTATGGCTGCCCGCTGCGGCGATTTCCAGGGCGCGCTTCGCCGTTTCCTGGCCCTTGATATCACGCAAGTCAGGGTATACCGGGGCTAGCGGCGCGGTCCCTGCAACCGGCAGGCGCAACACCTGCGTTCCCTTGAAATGATTGATCAGGTCCAGCAGGCTCTCTGCCGCCAGAATGTTCAGGTCCCCTGCCCATGCCGCTTCACCGCCCTGGGCCGCGGGACAGATAAACCCCAGGTCCGCGCCGCTGGCGTGCACGGCGGCGGGCAGCACACCGTTGACGGATGCAATCCGGCCATCCAGCGCCAACTCGCCCAGGGCGCAATAACCTTCGACTTCGTCGCCCGGCAAGACATCCATGGCGGCCAGCAATCCAACCGCGATGGGTAGATCAAAGTGGCTACCCTCCTTGGCCAAATCCGCCGGGGCCAGATTAACGGTGATGCGTTTTGGCGGCAAAGAAAGCCCCATGGCGTGCAGCGCGGCGCGCACTCTTTCGCGGGCTTCAGACACGGCCTTGTCCGGCAGGCCGACGATAGAAAACGCAGGCAGCCCGTTGGCAAGCTGAACCTGCACGTCTAC
>JACNJU010000162.1 GCA_014382375.1 Rhodospirillaceae bacterium | reverse complement strand
TGGCCGTGGCACTAATTATGGTTCGATCGGCAGCCCAATCCATGCCGCCATCGGTCAGGAGGGGATGGAGCAACCGGTGCATTTCTGGGTACCCTCGATAGCGACTTCGGGCCTCATGGTCTACACCGGCGACAAGTTCCCCATGTGGTATGGCAGCATCATTTCCGGCTCTCTGGCCGGGGAGCAACTTGCACGCCTCCACATGAGTGACGATTACCGTCAAGTGATAGTGGAAGAAACCCTGGCCTATGGCATGGGTCGTTTACGTGAAGTGCGTCAGGGTCCAGACGGTTATATCTACGCGGCCATTTCAGATGGTAATGGCGCCGGAGCAGGCGATTTCGAGCCGACGGCAATCGTGCGCCTGCAGCCGATTGACTGACCGGAGCCCTTGCAGCTAAAAAAAAGGGACTCAGTTGAGTCCCTTTTTTCGTTGTTAGCCTGAAACATGCCAGTCTGGCTATCGGTTTTCGGGTTCCGTCATGAGTAGACCCAAGGTTGCCCAGTTTTTTTGGAGTAGGAAGGGGACATATATGGACGCCCCGATAATATCAAGCAAAGTTAGCCTTCAGCCTGACTAATCAAACTTCAATTCATGGCGCCAGCAGTTGTTCGGTGCCACGCTTGCTATTTACCCGATACAGCTAGCCTGTTCGTTTCCTTACCGCTGCCAGGTCGATGGTATGAACGGCCGTGCTGACATATATCCGGCCTATTTTGGAAGTGTGTGGAGTGCCACTTCCGGCCCTAATGAGATCCGCACTTGACTGTCTTCACACTAACACGGTTTACAAGAACCTTGTCCCCTCCAGACTGTCATCAAGCACGGAGAACCGTTGTAATCATCATTGCAGGCACGACCAGGTGAACCGAAATCGAGTCATCAGCCGCTACCCTGAAAATTGCGGCTCATAGCATTGCCTTCGCTGCAGCAGTATCCAGGCCAGTCGCGCGAGACGACTAGCCAAAGCCACTGCCGCCTTGTTCGCCCCACGACGGGCCACCAATTGATTGACCCACAACGATAGCTTGTCATCTTTACGCGCACAACGATGAACAACAGCCCGAGCACCATGAATGAGTTGTTTGCGGAGATAGCGGTTTCCTCGCTTGGTTATCGCACCATTGAAGGACTTGCCACCACTGGAAAACTGCCGTGGTGTTAATCCTAGCCACACGGCAAGATCTCGCGGATGCGCAAATTGACTGCCATCACCGATGGCGCTGTACAAGCCTGTGGCATTAATAACACCAATGCCTGGCAGGGAAAGTAATATTCGGCACAACTCGTGCTGGTTCGCCAACTGAATGAGTTGCCTGTTCGTCTTTTTTATTTGCGCGGTGTAATGATGAAAATCCTCCAGTACCTGGTTCATTTCTTGTTTTATCACAGGGGATAAACCTTGATTGGCCGGGTCGATGGCGGATGTGACGAGTTCTCGAAACGCCTTGAACCCTGGAGCAGCAATGAGGCCGTATTCACTTAGTAATCCTCGAGTTTGATTCATCAGGGCTACCCGTTGTTGAGATAAGCGATCACGAATACGGTGCAATGATTGAATGTCTTGTTGCTCTACCGTTTTAATCGGTACGAAGCGCAAGTCGGGGCGCTTGAATGCTTCAGCGATGGCTAACGCATCGTTGCGGTCATTTTTATTGCCACGTACAAAGGGTTTAACGTGTTGCGCAGGAATGAGCTTCACTTCGTGCCCCATGGCCTGAAAGGTTCGAGCCCAGTAGTGGCTTGAATAACACGCTTCCATAGCCACAATCGCTGGAGAGATATTTGCCAGTGACGCAGCCAGTTTGCTCCGACTGAGTTGTTTATTGCCCAGGACTTTGTTGTGTGGAGAAACTGTACAAACCTGGAACACATGCTTTGCCAAATCAATGGCAACTATATTAAGCTGATTCATGATGGACGCCTCTTAGAGTTAACTGAACGTTGCACAATCAGTTTGGCGCAATTGACGCCGGTCTAACAGGGGCGTCCATCTCATCACTAATAGTCTCCCGTATGCACAACCTCGGGCTGTTCGCTTAAGTGTATTCTAGAATATCTTCCCTGGAGTAAAACACAATGCCTCGATCCTTTAAGAACTCAAGCTGCCCGTCAACTTCCCTTAGCTCAATCCAGGTTTGCTCAGTTTGAAAGGTATCGGCCTCATCTACCGCTTCTAGTTCATTCAGAAATGAGTCTTCCAAAAAGTCGAGCTCCGCTTTAAGAGATTCGCGATCTGCTCTTCCAGAATCAGCATTCTTCCTTGCCGTTTTGGGATGGACAATATCAACATAAGCACTTTGCCAGCTTGGTACATCAGATTGCCAGATTTTCATTCCGTTTATGTCGGTTTCTTTCATCTGAATGCGCGCAAGATTCGCGCTCATACCTCTTGCGTCTACCGCGGTCATTTTCGAGTGTTCAAATTGTCCTTCGTTTGCGTTCGCGCCGTAAAAAATCATTCCAATCGCCTTGGTTCTCTTGAAATTGATTTCATTAAGATTTGAATAGGAAGCAATCACAAAATCCATTTGTGCCGCACTAAAATTGGCTCGCTCAGATAGATCACTACCAACAATGTGAGCCCCTCTCAGATCGGTACGCTCGTCTTTGTAATGATTGGTATCTTGGGCCATGTCTTTTTCTGTTCTTTCATCGCGGCCAGAATGTAAATTTAAACCTCGGAGGTCAAGGCGTGATAGATCGATAGATTGATAAATCCCAAACTTATCCATGTAAGAGAAATGTCGATTGAGGTTGTTATCCTCGAGCGCCTCTTTCAATTGAGAGGGTATACTTAAGACTTCATTAAAACTCAATTGGTTCTTAATTGAGTCCAGTTTTTTTATTTGATTATTGAAGCCTTCGATTACATGTTTTTTTTGACCTTTGCTTGGCAAGGAGCTTGGCCTTGAGTTTTCCCGCCTCAATGTCTCAATAATTCTCGCGGCTGCGCTAAAGATCTCCTCTGCTTGTTTGCTGAGTGCCTTGGAATTTTCTGTGTAGTTATACTTGACGGATTGACTAGCAAACGTGCCTGAACTTTCCACATCTCTCACCCATTTGTCAGCCCTGCTTGAGCCCGCAAAATCGTGAAGAATGTCAACAAACAAATTCCTCGCCAGCTGGAATCTGCTTCTATCGTCGGGATAAAGGTTTGATTCCTTGGCATAGTCGGGCATCTCCAGAATAAATTCAATCAGAGCCAGCACGCCTTCGATTGTTCCTAAATTTTCTTCGCCTATGCTCTCGAAGAGATCGAGTTCGCGACTGTATGTCCTACCGCGGCGAGCATATGTCTCATCGAGCATTTTATATAACTGCTTCAATGTTTTTCTTCTTTCTGAAGGGAATGAGAAGTAAGCCTTTGCCTCTTCTATTTCAGCCCTTATTTCTGCCTTTATATTGGGGGTCAAGGTCTCTGCTTGCTTTCTTTGATGGATTTCACTCGCCTCATGCACCAGGGTGAGATAAACAAAATCCTCAACCGATTCTTTTGCCCGACCTCCCTTGGCGTATAGGCTCTCAAGAATCTGACGCATCCAGCGCTGATTGTCGTTGCGCTCCTCCTCCCCGTCTCTGAGATGTAGAAACAGCTCCGCCTCAGCTCCTTTTCTTTGAATTTTAGACACGCCTGCAGAAGTGATCATATTCTTGGACCAGACAATTCGATAGCGGTCTTTGGATGGATCGAAGAAGTGATTGCGGATGATGGAGTCTAGATTGAGTCGGGAATGAACAAGTTGATTCGCTTTTAGACGGTCCATTACCGCCGTCACAAATGAGGGTCTTAACCAGGCTTTGGGTATTGGAGGATTATTCTTCAGGTCGTCAAGGGTGCCGGTAGCGCCCTTTCGAGCGCCTACAAAATTGGTAACAGAATTATTCTGCCTCACAGTAAGGCTGAAAGAAGGCGGCCAGACTTCAAGATGAAGTGGATGGATAACCATGAAATCGCTGAGCGCATCCAGAAACCTCTATAAATGACTAATTAGTTCGACATAAACCCTGTCTCCGTAAAGGATAATAAACTGGTTGCGCACCTATTTCCAAGCTTGAATTAGCATGGTCCATGGCACCCTCCACGGTGAGATATTGGGGACAGACCACGAATTAGTACGAAATGAAAAACGTGGCCTGTCCCTTATTTCGCTTATTTCGCCCAGATCAACATCGTTACTAATCAATTCGTGCTAGCCTCTATCTTTATCAGTATTAAAAGGAAGACAACATTTTGAAAAAGCTATTACTTGCTACCTTATACTTGCTCAGTTCTGCCGTAATGGCGGAGACTCATTACCTTGCTATTCAAGTCGACGAAAATGATCCTCAGCTGATGAATTTGGCGCTCAGTATTTCGCGATAAGTTGAGCGCCAGTACAAGGCGTTGGTGGACGGTGTGGTAATGGAGGTAGTCGCTTATTGCCCTGGTCTCAATTTGCTGACAGAGTCTAGTCCGGTCGCCGAGCTAATCGCTGCTCTTGCTCGAGATAGGTACAGTATGTCTTGTGCAGCGTGTGAGAGTACCAGGCGAGCGATGGCCAGAAGTACAGGCAA
>JACNJU010000057.1:2513-23896 GCA_014382375.1 Rhodospirillaceae bacterium | reverse complement strand
CCCTGATGGAATTCTTCGGGCAGCGGGAACCAGCGCAGCGTTTCGGCACTGTTGGAAAGCGGGCCTGTCGATTCTGCGGAGCTATTGGCGGTCGCGTCGGCTTGCTCGAGGATGGTTCGGGCTTCCTCAAGGTATCCCGCCAGGGCATCTTCACTGACGGTTTCCGCCCCTGATGAGGCGAGGTTGAAAATGTCCAGGTCTTCCAAGCCCTTCGGCGCAAGATCGGCAGCGTTATGATGCCGCCAGACCCCGGTTTGGGGATCGAAAGTATACTGGGGCAGCAATTTCCAACCGTGCCTGGCGATCAGATTAACGGCGCTGATGATGTAGTCCGCTACCGTGTCCGAAAAGAAATAATTAAACCCGATCCGCACCCAGCCGGGCTTGATGCCATTGCAGCCCTCCACAATACTGTCTTCAAAGGCGCGTGACTGATCCAGATCGATATGCAGCAACCGGTGCCCGTAGGGACCTGCGCACGAACAGCCGCCACGGGACTGGATGCCAAACAGGTCATTTAAAAGGGAGACGACAAAATCGTGATGCAGATTCAGTTTTCCATGGCGAATGACGAACGAGATGATCGACAGGCGCGGCAGATCAGGATTGCCCAGCACCTGAATATTCGGGTTGGCGACCCAGGTTTTCAGGGCGCGGTGGACAAAATCTTCCTCGCGCTTTTCTATCACATCAACCCCGACCCGGTCTTTAAGCTGAAAGACCAGGCCGGCGCGGATGCTTTCGATAATGGCCGGGGTGCCGCCTTCTTCACGGTGTTCATGATCGTCGATGTAAACATGTTCCATGGGATTGACATAACTGACCGTGCCGCCACCGGGACGGGACGGGACCTGATTTTCCATCAGTGACTTACGCATCACCAGCAAACCCGGCGAACCCGGACCGCCGACGAATTTATGGGGCGAGATAAACAGCCCGTCCATGGCCGGAAGACCTGCATCACCGGCCATATTGATTGCAACATAAGGAGCAGCGGCCGCGTAATCCCATAACGACAAGGCGCCATGGGCCTTAAGCAAGGCTGAAATGCCAGCCCGGTCAGAAATAATGCCGGTAACGTTGGAGGCGGCCGAAAAGCTGCCGATCACAAGCTCACGGTCTTTGTAAATTTCAAGCTGCTGCTCGAGATATTTTAAATCAATCCGGCCATCGGCATCCTCGTTGATGGGGATCACATCGGCGATGGTTTCACGCCACGTCAATTCGTTGGAATGATGCTCGTAAGGGCCGATGAAAACGACGGGGCGTTGATCGGCGGGAATATTTTTTGACAAGTCGTAGCGGGCATCAAGATTGGCCGGTATGCGGATATTGAGAATATCGATCAATCGATTGATCGCCCCGGTCGCCCCCGACCCACAAAAAATGACCGCGTAATCATCGTCAGCACCGAGCGATTTGCGAATAAGGGCGCGGGCCTGTTCCCGGTAATGGGTTGTCTGCAAGCCTGTCAGTGAGGTTTCCGTATGGGTGTTGGCGTAATAAGGCAACACCTGTTCGCGTATGAAATCTTCAATGAAATCCAGCGCCCGGCCCGATGCCGTATAATCAGCGTAGGTCAATCGCCTGGGCCCGAACGGCCCGCGAAAGATCCGGTCATCGCCAATAACCGCCTCGCGAATTTTACCAAGAAGGTCATGCTGGTCTGTCATTTTCTGGTGGCCTTCACCGTTATGTGATTGCTTGTGATTAGCATAATTTATCCGGGCAGTTTATCAACATGCCATGACTTACCGTTTTAAAATATTTGCAGCGTTCTTTTTATTTGTTGCCATCTCGCTGTCACTGCCCGTCTCCATGACTGTTGCCGACACCAACAAAACCCTGACCGTGGTCGAATTGTTCACCTCACAGGGCTGTTCCTCATGCCCTCCCGCCGATGCCTATCTTGGCGATCTGGCCACTCTCGATGAAAGCCGGGGTATTTTGGCATTATCCTTCCATGTGGATTACTGGGATAATCTGGGTTGGAAAGATCCCTATTCCAGCGCCGACAACACCCGCCGCCAGCGCACCTACGCCCAATATATGGACCTGCGTTACATCTATACGCCGCAGATGGTCGTGCAGGGAACTCTACAGGCAACCGGATCTGACCGCCAGACGATCACCAAGCAAATCAAGGCGGCCCGCAAATTGCCCACGGTTGCTGTGCAATTGCAACGCAGCGGCAACGCCGTGCAGGTCCTGCTTGCAGGCGCAAACCAACAGGTCAACGCCGATATCCACATGGTGATTTATGACAGGGAGCACACCACCGACATCAGGCGCGGCGAGAATTCCGGCAAATCCATCACCAATCGCAATGTCGTGCGTTCACTCAAAAAAATTGGTTCCTGGACCGGCAATGAAACAAGCCTGTCCCTGCCCCTTGATGACAACGGCGATGCCTGCGCCGTTATTATTCAGTCCCGGGCCAACGGCGCAATCCTCGGCGCGGCCACCATCGCCATCAATTAACTTAAACTTTAGTCCATGTCCGAAAATGGCCAGTCAAAATCCTGATTAAGGATATACTGGAACCATGGAATATGATTCTAAAACCTGTTACCAGGCTGTCAAAAGCCGTGACCCGCGTTTCGACGGACGCTTTTTTACGGCCGTGGTGTCGACCGGTATCTTCTGCCGCCCTGTTTGCCCGGCCATCACACCGCAGCAAAAAAACTGCCAGTTCTTTGACAATGCCGCCGCCGCCATGCAGGCCGGTTTTCGTCCCTGCCTGAGATGCCGCCCGGAGGCCGCTCCCGGCGGTCCCGCCTGGAACGGCGTTTCGACAACCGTGGGCAGGGCCTTGCGACTGATAAACGAAGGGGCATTGGATACCGGCAGTGTTGACGACCTTGCGGACCGCCTGGGTGTCGGCGAGCGCCATTTGCGGCGTTTGTTTGTTGAGCATGTCGGCGTCGGGCCCAAGGCTGTAGCGCAAACGCGCAGGGTCCTGTTCGCCAAAAAACTGGTCAACGAGACCGCCCTGCCGCTGACCGACATCGCGCTGGCCGCAGGGTTTGGATCGATCCGCCGGTTTAATTCCACATTCCAGAAAATCTATGCCCGCCCACCGCGTGAACTGCGCCGCATGAACGAAGTCGACGCCAACAGCGACGGCGCAGGCCTGACCCTGAAACTGTCTGTCAGGCCACCTTATGACGGCTCACTTCTGATCGGTTTTTTGCAAACCCGCGCCATTCCCGGCGTTGAGACAGTCAGTGACAATTCATACTGGCGCACCATTGCTATCAATAAACAGCAGGGCATACTGGAGGTTCGCCACGACCCTGAAGGCCGCCACCTGAAGGTCAAGGTCTCTCTTGCCGATACAAGTCACTTGCAAACGGTGATTGAGCGCAGTCGCCGCCTGTTCGACATTGATGCTGACAGTACCGCGATCAACGCCCTCCTTTGCCACGACCCGTTGCTGGCAAAGTCGATCAAGGCGCGGCCCGGATTGCGCATCCCCGGAGCCTGGGACACTTTTGAGATTGCCGTCCGCGCCGTCCTTGGTCAACAAGTCAGTGTCGCCGCCGCCCGCACCTTCGCCGGAAGGCTCGCCGCCGCCTATGGCACCCCTTTAAAAAATCCCAATGGTTCAGGGCTGGTCCACTTGTTCCCCACCGCAGAGGCATTAGCCGAGGCCGACTTGTCGGGCATCGGCCTGACCAAACGCCGCGTCGAAACCCTGCGTGGGTTATGCCGGGCTTTTGCAGATGATGATTTGGGCCTGGACGTGTCCTCGGGCCTTGAAGAAACACAAGCCCGTTTAACAGCCCTTTCCGGTATCGGACCGTGGACGGCCCAGTACATCGCCATGCGGGCGCTGGGCGAACCGGATGCCTTCCCGACAGGCGATTTGGGTTTGCTCAACGCGTGCAAAGCCATGGGCAAGGAAATGAGCGCCCGCGAACTGGACCAGCGGGCTGAAAACTGGCGACCGTGGCGGGCTTATGCCGCGATGCATTTATGGGCAATGTTGCCACCGCAAAAAAGGAAAGCAAAACGATGAAAATGATCTTCGACACGTTTTCCACCCCCTTGGGTGAGATGACAGCAGTGGTTCAGGGAGACGCCCTGTGCGTTCTGGAATTCAGCGATGACCCTGAACGCCTTGAGCAACAGCTAAAGCGCTTTGGCGCTTATGAAAAAGTGACGAAGGCAAACCCGCTCAAGATCCGTGGGCGTGTCAGCGCTTACTTCAAGGGCGAACGGGACGCTTTCACGGATCTGAAACTGGATACCGGCGGCACCGCATTTCAGCAAACCGTCTGGCGGGCACTGCAAAAAATTCCCCACGGCAATACCCTTTCGTACCGCGAACTTGCCAGCAACATCGGCAGGCCGAAGGCCCAGCGCGCCGTCGGCACGGCTAACGGACGCAACCCGGTGGCTATCATTATCCCCTGCCACAGGGTCATCGCCAGCAATGGAATGCTGGCCGGTTACGCAGGCGGGGTCGAGCGCAAACGTCAGTTACTGACGCTGGAGAGGAGTCTTTGAGCGGCCCCACCATGGCAGCGCGTGAGTGGTTCCTGTTGATTGTCTTGTCGTTGATATGGGGTGGGCCGTTTTTCTTTGCCGAAATTGCCTTGCGGGATTTAGGCCCACTGAGCATCGTTGGTGGCCGCGTCACATTGGCCGCCCTTGCCCTGCTTGTTTACGTCTACATGAGCGGCAAGCGGATGCCGTCAGATGTCGGAAGCTGGGGGCAATTTTTCGTCATGGGCGGCCTTAACAACATGATCCCGTTTTCGCTGATTGTCTGGGGACAGTCCTATATCGATAGCGGCCTGGCTTCGGTGTTGAACGCGACGACGCCGCTGTTCACCGTCGCCCTCGCCCACCTGCTGACCGCGGACGAAAAACTGAACATCAATAAAGCTGTCGGCATCCTCTTCGGGATCATCGGCGTTAGCGTCCTGATCGGCCCGGACGCCCTTGACAATATGGACGGTCAGGCATGGGGCAAGATCGCTATACTGGGTGCCGCCATCTGCTATTCCTTCGCCGGAATTTTCGGCCGCCGCCTGAGCCGCCATCCCCCATCGGTGGCGGCGACGGGAATGTTGATGGCGTCCAGCGTTATCATGTTGCCCGTAGCGCTGATTGTTGAAAGCCCGCTTGAAGCAAACCCTGACATGGCGACTTGGGGTTCATTGCTGACCATGGCCCTGCTCAGCACCTCGGTGGCCTATCTGATTTATTTTCATATCTTGGCGAAAGCCGGTGCCACCAACCTGCTGCTGGTCACCTTCCTGGTGCCGGTCAGCGCCTTGTTGTTGGGTATCCTGATATTAGGCGAACGCCTGACTGGCAACGCCATCATCGGCATGATCTTGATCTTTTCAGGCCTTGCCTGTGTTGACGGTCGGGTGTTCAGATTATTCAGGCGCCGCAGCACTTCTTGAATTTTTTGCCCGAGCCGCAGGGGCAGGGATCGTTGCGGCCAACCTTTAGGGCGGTCCGCTGCTGTTGCTTGGGATTAATCTCCCCACCCAGGCAGTACCAGCGATCACCATCGCGGCGAAAGCCGGAGCGTTCGTGATGAACGCCCGCGTTCGTACCAATTTTGTATTTTGCGACGAACTCGACGCTGCCTGTTGCGTCACCTTCCCCGCCTTCGCTGACGTTGCGGATCTCTAAACCCAGCCACTTCATGTTGGCGGTTTTGCTGACGTCCTCCTCGTCATCATCATCGCGCATTTCGGGGGCCAGGGTTTCGATCAGGTAGTCTTTATTGCCCAGGGAATATGCCGTATAGCGCGAGCGCATCAGGGCGAGGGCCGTCGGTGCCGGATTCCCCGCAATATAGGGCTCGCAGCACGCTTCAAATTGAAGATCAGACCCGCAGGGACATGTGCTCATCAAGCCAACCCACGCTCCATCATCGAGCTCATACGGCGGGCGAACTCGGCAACGTCAGACAGGGCTTCGCCTTCAAGCAGACGGGCCTGGTCGAGCAGCAGGAAGGCGGCGTCTTTGAGTTCATCGCTGCTGCCCTTGCCGTCCTTGGCCAATCCGGCAAGTTTAACAATAAGGGCATGATCCGCATTGATTTCGAGAATGCGCGGCGTCGACTGGTTCAATTGCTTGTGCTGTTTTAGCATCCGTTCCAGTTGAATATCCATGTCACCTTCGCCGGAGACCAGACAAACCGGACTGTCGGTCAGGCGTTCGGACAGGGCGACATCCTTGACCGCGTCACCCAATGAAATTTTCAAAGAAGCGATCAGTTCATCAATGCCCGGAGCCTGTTTTTTATCTTTTTTCTTTTTGTCCTTGCCATCCTTGTCAGCGCCTTTGGCTTCCTTGATGTTATCAAGGTCGGCACCGCCACGGGTTACCGACTTGAAGGGCTTGTCCTCGAATGAGCCAACGGCGGGCAACCAGAATTCATCGACCGGGTCGGTCATCAAAAGAACCTCGACCCCGCGCGCCCGGAACCCTTCCAGCTGCGGACTTTGGCGGACCGTCTCGAGATTTTCACCGGTAATATAGTAGATCGCGTCCTGGCCTTCCTTCATATCGGTAACGATGTCGGACAGGCTGCGCGGCGTCTCAGAGGTGGTCGTCTGAAAACGCGACACTTCGAGAATTTTTTCCCGGTTGGTTTGATCCTCATAAATACCTTCTTTGAGGACAGCGCCGAAGTTTTCCCAGAACGGCGCGTATTCTTCAGGTTTTTTCTCGGCCTTTTTCTTCAACTCGCCCAGCACCCGTTTTATCAGTCCGGTTTTGATCTTGGCGAGACGCGGGTCATGCTGGAACATCTCGCGGCTGATGTTTAGCGGCAGGTCTTCCGAATCGACAATGCCACGCAGGAAACGTAAGTAAGGCGGCAGCAACCCTTCGCAATCTTCGGTGATGAAAACCCGGTTAACATACAGTTTGACATGGCCTTTGCGTTCAGGCGTGAACAGATCGAACGGCGCCATGGTCGGGATGAACAACAGGTTTGTATAACTCATCACACCCTCGACCCTGTTGTGCAGGGTCAGCCAGGGTTCATCGAACGCATGGCCGACATGATGGTAGAATTCCGTGTACTGTTCGGCCTTGATCTCGCTTTTTTGCAACGTCCAAAGGGCCGATGCCGAATTCAGGGTTTCCTCGCGCTCGCCATCCTTGAAGATGATGGGGATGCCGATGTGATCGGAATGGGCCTTGATGATATGGCTGATACGTGGTTCGTCCAGATATTCCTTGTCTTCCTTGTTCAGGTGCAAGGTCACCGTCGTACCGCAGGTATCCCGCTTGGCCGCTTCGATGGTGAATTCGCCCTTACCGTCGGAACTCCACAGAAAGGCTTCTTCCTGACCAGCCTTGCGGGTCAGGACATCGACCTGGGAGGCAACCATAAAGGCCGAATAGAAACCGACGCCGAACTGGCCGATCAGGGAAACAGTGTCCTTGTCTTTGGACTTGCCCTTTTTGTCGGCCTCCGCATTGGCGTTGGCCTGGGCGAGAAACGCTTCGGTGCCGGACTTGGCGATGGTGCCCAGGGTCTCAATCAGTTCGTCATGGCCCATGCCGATACCATTATCGGCGATGGACAGGGTTTTGGCTTTGGCGTCAACGCCAAGGATAATCCTGAAATCCGTATTGCCATCATTCAGGGAAGGGTCTGTCAGGGCGGCATAACGCAATTTGTCACAGGCGTCCGATGCGTTTGAGGCCAGTTCGCGCAGGAAAATTTCCTTCTGGCTGTATAATGAACGCGCGACGATATCGAGAAGTTTGCTGACTTCCGCCTGAAATGTAAATTTTTCCTTAGCCATAGCGTCCCTGGTATCCTTACTTTCCGATTGAAAATACAATTACATCCGGGAGATATGTGCGAGAATCCACATGGGCGCAAGTGCCGTTTTGAAAACTTTGAATTTTTTACCGATGACCGGAACCAAAACTGACGAGATGCAACAGCGGTTGCTTTGTGAAATCCAGGAAAACGCACGGGAGACCGAGACCTATACCGGTCGGCGGTGTTTCTCGGATAATGTCATGGCAGCGCTGGGACAGGTACCGCGTCACAAGTTTCTTCCCACAGACAAGAAAAGGGTGGCCTACATCAACCGTCCCCAGCCCATTGGCTTCGGCCAAACCATTTCGCAACCATACATCGTCGCCGTGATGACCGACCTGCTGGACCTGAAAGCAACGGACCGGGTGCTCGAAATCGGCACCGGTTCGGGTTATCAGGCGGCCGTGCTGGCCAGCATCGCGGATTCTGTATTTTCCATGGAAAGCGTTAAGTCCCTTGCCGAAAGTGCAGCCGAACGGTTAAAAGACCTCGCCTTCGACAACATCGAGGTTCGCCACGCAGACGGCTATAAGGGGTGGCCGGAAGAAGCGCCGTTCGACGCCATTATGGTGACCGCAGCACCGGTTAGCGTTCCCCAGGCGCTTTGCCGACAGCTTAAGGTGGGCGGTCGCATAATTGTTCCCATTGGCCCCCAATATTCAACACAATTGTTGAAACTGGGAGTCAAACAGGCCGACGGCAAGGTCCGTTTTCGCACGACCCTGCCCGTCGCCTTCGTGCCTATGGTAAAAATGCCTGATAGCGCGTTAAACTGACAAAGACGCCATGAACAATCAGCCCCGCATCCTTGCCGTTCTCGGCCCGACCAATACCGGCAAGACCCACTTCGCCATGGAGCGCCTGCTCGCCCATCGCTCAGGGATCATCGGTTTTCCCCTGCGCCTGCTGGCGCGGGAAAATTATGAGCGCGCCGTTGCCGCCAAGGGAGCGGCCACTGTCGCGCTGATTACCGGCGAAGAAAAAATCCTGCCCGTCGGGGCCCGCTATTTCATTTGCACGGTCGAATCCATGCCACTGGACAAGCCTGTCGCGTTTCTTGCCGTCGATGAAATTCAGATGTGTGCCGATCCAGAACGCGGTCATGTCTTCACCGCCCGCCTGCTACACGCAAGGGGTACGGAAGAAACCCTGTTCCTGGGTGCCGAGACGATCCGACCGTTGATCAGAAAACTTGTGCCCGAAGCCACCTTTGACCAGCGCCCACGCTTTTCCACTCTCAGTTACGCAGGCGAGCGCAAAATCAACAGACTGGCCCCGCAAAGCGCCATTGTCGCTTTTTCGGCGACCGACGTTTACGCCATCGCCGAACAGGTGCGCCGCCACCGGGGCGGGGCGGCGGTGGTGATGGGGGCCTTGAGTCCCAGAACCCGCAATGCCCAGGTCGCCATGTATCAGGCTGGCGAAGTCGATGTTCTTGTCGCCACCGACGCCATCGGCATGGGTTTGAATATGGATGTCGATCACGTCGCCTTCGCCGCCACCCGCAAGTTTGACGGCAAGCGCACGCGGCCTTTAAGTCCGCCGGAGCTGGCGCAAATTGCCGGACGTGCCGGACGCCACATGAATGACGGCACCTTCGGGTTGACGGCTGATGCCACGGCCCCTGATCCACAAACCATTGATGACATCGAACAACACCGCTTCCAGCCCATCAAGCTGATTTACTGGCGTAACCCGGAACCGGACATGCGCTCGCTTGGCGCACTGCAAAGTTCGCTTGCCATGCCACCGGGCATGCCAGGATTAATCCGTGCCGGTGGGGCCGATGACGAGGCCGCCCTGACACTTCTGGCTGGTGACAACGCTATCGTCGCTATGGCAGATCATCCGCAAGCCGTCGCCCTGCTGTGGGATGTCTGCCAGATCCCCGATTTCAGGAAAGTCATGAGCGATGCCCATGCCAGCTTGCTTGGCCGCATCTATGGCCATCTTATGACCGGCAAATTGCCAACAGACTGGATTGCCGATCATGTTAAGCGCATCGACCGCAGCGATGGCAACATCGAAACCTTAACCGGTAGGCTGGCCAACATCCGCACCTGGACCTACGTTGCCCACCATGGCGACTGGCTGGTAGACGCCGGTCATTGGCAGGAACGTACCCGCGCCGTCGAGGACAACCTGTCCGACGCCCTACATGAACAACTGACCCAACGTTTCGTCGATCAGCGCACTGCGGTTCTGGTCAAACGCCTGCGCGACCCAGCGGGTATGCTCGCAGCTGTCAGTCGCGATGGAACGGTGATGGTCGAGGGTCACGGGATTGGACAACTTGATGGTTTTTGCTTCATTGCCGACGCCGCTGATAAATCTATCCTGCAGACGGCAAGACAAGCCCTTGGCCCGGAAATCCAAACCCGTATCCAGAACCTTGAGCAAGCCCCTGATGGCAAGATTGCCTTAAACGAAAAAGGCGGCATTGTTTTCGCGGGCAGCACCATTGCCCGCCTTAAACGGGGGCTGGAGCCGCTGTCGCCGGACGTCGAAACACTGGCCTCTGAATTGCTGGATACGGCGGCCCGCGCCCGTATCCACAAACGACTAACCATCTGGCTTGATGGCAAATTCAACGATCTCCTGAAACCACTTGGCAATGCCCTTAAGGCGACTTTAAGCGGTGCTGCCAGAGGGCTCGTTTTCCAGCTTGCCGAAAACTTTGGCTGCTTGCCACGGGCGGCGGCAAAAAAGCAAATTGCGGCCCTTAGTCGAGAGGAGCGCAAGACCTTAAGGGCGCTTGGCATCGTCATTGGACGGGCCAGTGTCTATCTGCCCGGTCTGCTGAAACCCGCCCCGACCGGTTATTTGGGTCTGCTGTGGGCGCTGGCCAATGAACTGGACGAATCACCTGATATTCCCCATCCTGGAAGAGTGTCCCTGCCAACAGACGACTTTCCCCAGGGTTTCCTTGCGGCCATCGGTTACCGCCCGACGGGTAGGCTGGCGGTGCGCCTTGATATTCTTGAGCGAATTGCCGCCCATGCCTGGCATCTGGGGAAAAAAGGGCCTTTTGCCATCGACAGCCAATTGCAATCACTGGCCGGGTGTGGAACCGAAGATATGAGCGCCATTTTAAGCGAACTCGGTTTTCATAAAGACGGCGAGCAGTTTTCCATCCGCCGTAAAAAATCCGCCAAAGAAAAACCATCCCGTAAAGCCAAACCGGCAAAGAAGGTTCACTACGACCCCCATTCGCCGTTCGCCAAACTGAAAGAACTGGCCTTGCCGCGATGAGCGATGAAACCCTGCGCATCGACAAGTGGCTTTGGTACGCCCGGTTCTTCAAGAGCCGCACCCTTGCGACCCGGTTGTGCGTGTCAGGAAAGCTGGTGCTCAACAATCAGTTCATCCGCAAGGGCCACGCGACCCTGAAAGAAGGCGATAAACTGACCTTTCCCAAGAATGACGACATCAGGGTCATCCGTGTTGTCTCTTTAAGCACCCGGCGCGGCCCGGCAAGTGAAGCCATGACCTTGTATGAAGACCTTCAACCACCGCAACCTGCCGCAAAGAGACAGGCCCGCCGCAAAGAGGCCGTCGCCATGCGCGAACCCGGTTCCGGCCGCCCGACCAAAGCCGAACGGCGGGCCATCGACAAACTGCGTGACCATGATTAAAAATCACTCGCCTGTTCACACGAAAAGGACAAGACCCCGATGATCGAACTCTTGACCGACCCCCACGCCTGGATATCCCTTTTGACACTGACGGTGATGGAAATCGTGCTCGGCATCGATAACCTGATTTTTATTGCTGTTCTGGTCGACCGCCTGCCGCCCGAGCAACGCGACCAGGGCCGCAGGATTGGCATTATCCTGGCCCTGGTGACGCGGTTGATGCTGCTTTCTGTCCTGTCCTGGGTCATCGGCCTGACCGAACCGCTGTTTACGATATTTGATCACGCGGTCTCGCTGCGCGACGTTATTTTGATCGGCGGCGGCCTGTTCCTGCTGACCAAGGCGACGCGGGAGATTCATGAAAGCATCGAAGGTGATGAGGAAGCCGGGCCTGAAAAAGGCAAGCACGCTGCCTTTGGCGCGGTGATTGTGCAGATCGCCCTGCTCGACATTATCTTTTCCATCGATTCGGTGATTACTGCCGTTGGCATGGTCGATGAACTGATAATTATGTCTACGGCGGTGATCCTGGCCGTTATCGTCATGTTGATTGCGTCAGGACCGGTCGCCGATTTTGTCTCGCGTCATCCGACGATCAAGATGCTGGCTTTCAGTTTTTTACTGTTGATCGGCACCACCCTGATTGCTGACGGGGCCGGGTTCCACTTCCCCAAGGGGTACCTGTATGCGGCGATGGCGTTTTCGGCCTTTGTTGAATTTCTCAACACCCTGGCCCGCGGAAGACGAAAGAAGGCTAAGACCGCTTAAAGATGACCGACTGGTTATTGGCTGGCATGGCGACAGTTTCAACATGGGCCAATCCATGGACGGCGGCTTCCGTGATGACGTTCTCCAGGTCGCGGATACCCCACTCAGGATCCCTATTCCGTAAATTTTCATCAAAAGCCTTATTGCTGGGTGCCGTATGGGTGCCATTGATTTTATAAGGGCCGTATAGATATAGCACCCCACCGGCAGTCAAAATACGCCCTGCCCCGGCGATCAACGCAACACTGACCTGCCACGGCGATATATGAACCATATTGCTGCAAACAATGGCGGTGGCCTTCTCAACGGGCCACTGCTGGTTCAGAACATCCAGATCTACAGGGTCGAGAAGATTTTCACTGCCAACATCCTCTGCCCAGGCACGAATCGAGGCCCGATCATCGGCATCCCTGGCACTGGGCTGCCATGTAAGACCGGACAGGTGCTGCGCAAAATAACTGGCATGTTCACCACTACCCGATGCGACTTCCAGCACCAGGCCTTCGCTGGGCAAGACACGCTTGAGCACATCGAGTATGGGATCGCGGTTTCTGAGCGTTGAAGGAGCGTGTTCTTTCATCATCTGTAAAAAGAAATAATCCAAAGTCCTTCGCGCAAACAAGGGAAAACGAGCGCCCTCTTGTTTTCGTATGTCGCGCTGTGATAGGCAAGCGATCATGATAAACAAACTGAAATCCCTTCTTGGCCGCAGGCAAGGCAGGGACGCCGAAATCACAGCCGACGCCGAGACGCTAAAGCTGGCTACCGCCGCATTGTTGATGGAGGCCGCCTGCATGGACGGTCATGCCGATAACGACGAAATCGCCACTGTTGCGGCGTTGCTTGGCGAGCATTTTGGTCTTCAACCAGCAGAGGCGGATGAACTGACTGAAGCGGCCCGCGAGGCTGTGGCCAAGTCTGTCGAACTGTACAGTTTCACCCGCATCATCAAGGACAGCTTTAATCACGAAGACCGGGTGCGGATGATTGAAATGCTGTGGCAGGTCGCTTATGCAGATGGAATCCTACATGATTTTGAGGCAAATCTGGTGCGGCGCATCTGTGGATTGATTTATGTTCCTGACCGCGAAAGCGGCGAAGCGCGAAAACGGGTGCTTGAACAGCTTGACTTAAACGGTGCAGACGTTTCATAACCCCATAACGATTTTTTTTAAGACCACTTACCGGAGATTTCCATGACTTACGTTGTCGTCGAAAATTGCATCAAGTGCAAACATATGGATTGCGTTGAAGTTTGCCCCGTCGATTGCTTCTACGAAGGTGAAAACTTCCTGGTCATCCATCCTGATGAATGTATTGATTGCGGCGTTTGCGAACCCGAATGCCCGGCTGAAGCGATTTTGCCTGATACGGAAGACGGCATCGAGAAATGGCTGGAAATTAATGCCAAGTACTCTCTTGAATGGCCCAATATTACGCGCCAGGGCGTGTCGCCTTCGGACGCCGCTGAATGGGATGGAAAGCCAAACAAGGCCGAACTTTTGAGCCCAAACCCGGGCAAGGGCGACTAAAGGGCCTTTAAACCACCCTGTGGGGGTGTTTATTTGCTAAAAATGTGTTATATTAGCTTTTCCGGTCAAGGATTCTTGGCCGGTTTTGGCTGTTTGCTACAAGTTTAAGAGATTAAAAAGACGAAACGTCATCAAAAATTGAAATCACTGTCTACCCTTTTGGTATTTTCAGGACTTTCCCAAAATCCCTTTTTTTAATCTGCGGCCCTTTCCGGCACAGAATTTTGCGGACCTGGTATCCAGATAGTTACAGTTAGAATTGAAGGTTAAATATGGCTAAGGAATTGATGTGTGCCCCGGGCGATTTTGTCGTCTATCCGACCCACGGCGTTGGCAAGGTTGTCAATATTGAAACCCAGGAATACGCGGGGCACAAGCTCAGGCTATTCGTTATTTCGTTTGACCGCGACAGGATGACCCTGCGCGTACCGACGGACAAGGCCGGTGTATCAGGCTTAAGGAAGCTAAGTTCCAAAAAAGTAATGGAAACCGCGCTGACCACCCTGAAGGGCCGGGCCCGTGTCAAACGGACCATGTGGAGCCGCCGCGCCCAGGAATACGAAGCCAAGATCAATTCCGGCGACCCCATTGCCATTGCCGAAGTTGTGCGCGACCTGCACCGTAACACCGGTCAGCCTGACCAATCGTTCAGTGAGCGTCAGATTTACGAATCAGCACTCGACCGTTTGGCCTGTGAAGTCGCCGCTGTCGAAAAAACAGAGCCGGAAAAAGCAACCGAGAAACTGGAAGATCTGTTAACAGCTGCGGCCCCACCGCCACCAGAACCTGAGGAAGAAAGCGATTCAAAAACCGCTGCCGCCTGATAGGGCATTAAGTCAGCCTGTTTTTCGTTTACGAGAAACCGCATCAGCTTTGTGTTGATGCGGTTTTTCTTTTTAAAAACAGCATGGTTATGGCGAGTTTCAACAAAATGTTGCCAACAGGCATTTTGGATGTAGGTTTTGTCATTCCCGACAAATGTAGCTGACCTGAATTTTAATTTTCACGGTTCCTAATGAAAACCAATCTCCTCATCCCATTTTCCATTGGTCATTGCGCCAACGATCTCGCGCCAGTAGGGATGTACATTATTATCCCGGCATTTGGCACGGCCATGAATCTTTCGCCGCCCGAGATAGGATTACTGTTTATGATCCATAGCCTGGGTTCCTCAATGGCCTATCTGCCCGCAGGTCTGCTGGTCGATCATGTGGCAAATCGCGGCATTGTGCTTGCCGCGACGTTTTTCTGGGTCAGTTTTGGATATCTGGGCGCTTCCTTTGCCGAAGGCTTTTGGGCCTTTGCAATTCTGATCGCCGTTGCCGGTATGGGAGATGCTGCCTGGCATCCCATTGCCACGGGCGTGTTAGCGCAGATCCACAAAGCCAAACGCGCCTACGCCCTGGGTGTACATGCTATTGGTGGCCACATTTCAGAAATTATCGCGCTGCCTGCAGCCGGTTTGATGCTGACGATATGGGACTGGCGAACGACTATACAGGTGTTGATCATCCCCACATTGATTACGGGGCTGGTCTTTATTTTTATCGCGCCGAAAGTGCCCCGTCACATCAACTCGCGTCCGACCCGGGCGGATTTTGCTGGGATCTGGCGGGTATGGACGACAAGGGCCGGTCTGCGTGTTATTGCGCTGTTTACCTCATACAATATGGGCCTGTTTGCGATTATCACCATGACCCCGCTTTATCTGAGAACCAATCATGGCCTTGACTGGATGACCACGGCCATTTCGATGGCTGCGATGATGCTGCCTGGTGCTTTGTTACAACCCTGGTTGGGTTCAATATCTGACAACGTTGGGCGGCGCCCCCTGATTATCCTTGGCAATGCGATGGCTGCCGGAGCGGCAATTGTCGCCTGGTTATCATCCTCTTTGGTACTCAGCTTCATAGCACTGGGAGTCGCACTGACAGTTCTCTTGGCCATCAGGGCTGTGCTGCTGGCATCAGCAATCGATCATGCCGGTGGCCGCGAAGGGACAAGCCTGGGCCTGACGTTCGCCTTCATGGACGGGTTTGCCGCTTCTGCCGCGGTACTTGCCGGGCTGGCTGGAAAAAACGATCTCTCCAATGCGTTCCTGCTGGCCAGCAGTTTTTCTATCGTTGCGGTTTTTCTCGCCGCCGCAACACCAAAGTCGTCTCGTCTACAGGCCGTCACAACGGCCTCCGGATAGCACCCGACGCCTCAGGTTGTGCAAGGCACGGGCATTATTCAATAATTACCCGAACCTGACTGCCCGGCTTCAGGACATCGCCCGCCTTGATGTTATTAAGCAACTCAAACCACTGGAGATTAAACTTTTCCATCGGCATTGTTGCTGCCAATTTCTCCGCATTGTCGCCCTCGCCAACTGTTTTAAACCGTATTCTCAAAGGGTGGATGGCGGCGATTTCATCCTCGCTCAATTGCCTGAAGCTATAGGTCGTGCGCCTGAAAGGAACCGCCATTTCAGCCGTTCTTTTGGATTCGGTGCGAAAAAGAAGTTGGAAAAACTGATCCCTGTTCTTGCTAATGACCAGCAACCGCACATCCACATCGCCAACCTTTGTTGTTCCGGTGACGGCGTTCATCCCGTTGACATCCAGGCCTTCAATGTTCCTGAATTTGAAGCCGTTGATATTGATGGAGGACAAATATTTACTGATACCGCCAAGTTCGCGAACCTTCTTGGCCTGGGCCATGTCAAAAATAACCGCCGCCCCATCACCGTCTTTTGCAATAACGCTGCTTGGTGAATTGGTCATGATGAAGCCGGGAGGCACTTCGAAACGGATACCCAACTCCGGGTGTTCAAAAACCCGGCCACGGCGAATGCCCTGTTCCGGGTCGTCCCCGAAAATCAGCCCATCAATTTGATTGGCAAAGGCGGTTTCCCCACGTAAATTTCCTGTTGCTTCTGCCTTGCCAGCTAGGCGCTCGGCCTCTGAAATACGCTCAGATGTTAGTGGATGGGTCGACATGATGTTGAAGCTTTCCGACTTGTCTTTCCTGCCCTGCATGGCCGCTTCCAGTTCGCTATGGGCCTTCAGTTTATGGAAAAAACCGGTCATCGCGTCCGGGTCGTAACCGGCGCGGCTCAGATAACGCACGCCCAGTTCATCGGATTCCAGTTCCTGTTCACGTGAATAACTTTTCAACGCCGCTTGCGCGCCAAAGGATGCCAACTGTCCTGTGCCCGACGGCGCACCGGCGACGCTGCCAAGCACACCCAGAACCTGCAAACCGATGTTGGTGGCCATTGTTGCGCTGTATCTCTGAGCTGTGTGGCGGGCCGTGATATGGCCTATTTCATGGGCCAGGACGCCGGCCATTTCCGCCTCATCTGCGGCAATGGCAAGCAGGCCACGGGTGATATAGACATAGCCACCGGGGACTGCGAAGGCATTGACTTTTTCATCATTGAGGATGGTGAAAGTGTATTCAAGATCCGGCATTTCAGAAAAGCGCGCCAGATTGGCACCGACGCGGGCAACATAAAACCCCAGTTCCGCATCGTCATAAACACCACCGAACTGCTCAATAATTTTGGGATGTTCCTTGGCACCGACTTCCTTTTCTTTTTCAGGCGACATAAAGGCGGTAAAACTCGACTTGCCCGTCGCCGGATTAACCGAACAGGCACCAAGACCCAAAAGCGGCAATGTCAGAATAAAACCCAGAAGAATTTTTTTGATCATAGGCATGAAAACCATCTTATCGGGTTATATCCGCATCATCCAAGACTTCGATTTGTTCAGGATGGGTAACTTCGATCATCGGACCATTACGTTTTTTTAGCCAGCCGCGTACCCTGATGGTTCTGCCTTTCAGCAGCAAGGGGTCAAGGCCGGCATTAATGAACAGACCGAGGGTTTTTTTGTCTATGGTAATGGTGAAATCTTCCCGCCAGTCATCACTGAAGTTAAGGTATGTCCGCTTGCCCACCGTGGCGGCATCATGGACAACTCCTTTGATCACCTGAAAAGTGCCGATCAGATTTGCAAGGTTTTCAGGTGTTCGCAGCTTGTAAAAAAAGTTGCTCCAGATCCCCCGCTTGTCAAGACGGGCCTCCTTTTCCAGGGCCAGCATGTCCGCGACGGCGGCGCGGTTGTCGGGAAAACTGTATACCCTGGCCATGCCGGAGGTCAGCATCGTTCCCTGAACCCATTTTTCTTGCCCGACAAAAAGGTGGGCCAATAATCGTCCATGACGATCCATACGCCGACCACCAAATTTTAAGGATACAACGCGACCAAGGACGAGGGATTCGAGCTTCGCCCTGGAGCCATCGGCCAACGGCCACTTCTTGAAATCCTTACGCCCAAGCGGCAATTTAGGGGCCTGAATACCCACCAGTCGAACTTCATTTGATCCTTCGATGAAGGTATCGAGAATGACGGTGTCGCCATCAACCACGCTTGTAACTGTTGCGGTGCCGCCATCAACCAGGTCGCCAGCCGTTGCCAGCCCGACACCCCAAAACAGCAAAAAAATCGTTAGCAGAAACCGCAACCCTAGACCTCGATAATTTCAAAGTCGTGGGTGATTGTGGCGGTTTTACCAATCATGATCGAGGCTGAGCAGTATTTATCGACGGAAAGCTGGATCGCGCGTTCCACATCAACCGGTTTCAGGTTATGGCCGCTGACAATGTAATGGGCATGGATACGGGTGAACACCTTGGGGATATCATCGGCCCTTTCGGCCTCAAGTTCGACCACGCAATCAACAAAATCAGCGCGTGATTTTTTCAGGATACCAACAACATCAAACGAACTGCACCCACCCATGCCAAGCAGCAGCATTTCCATGGGTCTGGCGCCCATATTACGCCCGCCAACTTCGGGCGATCCATCCATGACTATGGCATGACCGCTTGCTGTTTCGCCGATGAACATCACGTCCTCGACCCATTTTACCCGTGCTTTCATATCGCCTTTCCCGTTCTTGGTGTCTGTGCAATCTTGGTTTTATCCGAAGCCGGGCTGACTGTCCAAGCAATGTGCCCTATACTCCCCGGCATGGACGCAAAACTGGAAAATACCGACCTTTATCCGGCCCTGAACCCCAAGCGTAGCGGTATGCTTGATGTCGGTGACGGTCATCAAATCTATTGGGAGCAATCGGGAAACCCGGATGGCCAGCCGGTGATTTTCCTGCATGGCGGCCCTGGTGCCGGATGTAGCCCTACACACAGACGCTTTTTTGATCCCGCCCACTACCGGATTGTTTTATTCGACCAGCGTGGCTGTGGCAAAAGTACGCCGCACGCCAGTATTGAAAACAACACCACCGACGATCTGATTGCCGATATAGAAATTCTGCGCCAGCATTTACGCATCGAGCGCTGGCTGGTCTTCGGCGGTTCCTGGGGATCGACCCTGGCTTTGGCTTATGGCATCCATCACCCTGATCGGTGTCGGGATTTTGTGCTGCGCGGCATCTTCCTGGGCACTGCCGGCGAGCTTGACTGGTTTATCAATGGCATTGCGATGATTTTTCCTGAAGCACACCGGGATTTTAAAAATTTCCTGCCCGCCGGTGAGCAAGATCAGTTAATGGAATCCTATTACCGTCGGTTAACCGACCCGAATCCTGAAGTTCATCTGCCAGCGGCCACCTCGTGGAGTCGCTTCGAAAGCCTGTGTTCCACCTTACTTCCCGGAAGCCTGGCCGGGAGCGCACCGCCGCACCGCGACAATCCCCCGAACGGGACAATGGGCGGGCTGGCAATCTCGCGCCTGGAAACCCATTACTTCCGGAATTCCATGTTTCTGGAAGAAGACTTCATCATCAACAACCTCGATAAACTGGATGGTCAGCGAGCGATGATCATTCAGGGCCGTTACGATATCATCTGCCCACCGGTCAGTGCTGACCGGTTGGCCCGCCACTGGCCCGGTGGCGCAAATGCCGTGACCACCATGATCGTAAATGATGCCGGTCATTCGGCCCTGGAGCCGGGTATCCGTCGCGCCCTTGTCCAGGCAACGGATCAATTCAGGTCTTGAGCACCATCCTCTTTCCTTCTAGATCACCAGGGTTTAAGATAACGCACAAAATAAGGGGAGCGTTTGAGGGCCAATGATAAAATTCATAAAAACACTGATGCTGGCAGTTGCCATGATCTCAGGCGTCGGCGCTTCCTTTCCGGCTTTTGCCGACGATCCGGATTTTCTTTCCTTCAGCGCCGGATCTTATGACTGGAACCGGCAGAAAGAGCAGGGTGCAGAGTTCCGTCTGGAATATCGCTCTGATACCAAGCTTTGGGTGTTTAAGCCTTTTGCCGCACTGGCAGCGACATCAACGGGCCAGGGCTTTTTGGGTGCCGGGGTTCTGGTCGATGTGTTTTTAGGGAGGCGTTTCGTCGTTACCCCCAGTTTCGCCCCGCATTTTTATACTGGCGGCAATTCGAAGCTGGACCTGGATTATCCTGTGGAATTCCGCTCCCAGCTTGAAGTGGCCTATCGTTTTGATGACCGCTCACGCCTGGGCCTCGCCGTATCCCATTACTCCAATGCCAGTCTGGGTGATACCAACCCGGGAACGGAATCGGCGATGCTGGTGTATTCGGTGCCCTTTAACAACATATTTGGAAACTGACTTAAAGCTTAAGCCAATGTTTCCTGATCGGCCGCAATGATGGGACCATCGAGGGCAAAAACTTCATATTGCTGGGCCTTGTCAACAATCGCCTGATCCGAAACCCCCTCAATAACGACCTTAAGGCGGCTTTTTGTCGCCTCAGCCCAGAATTCGGTCAGCAAGGCCACAGCCTGATCCCCGGTTTCTTCAAACGCTTCCATATTCAGACTGACGCCAAAATAGTTGCAGTTGGAATACATGGTGAAGCTGTCGGTGCTGGAAATGGGCCGGGGCTCGGCCAGATACTTATCAAAGAACGGCAACACCGGCACCGTCAAGTCACCCAGCATATCCAGATTGAGAGACTTGGGCAGATCGACAAATTCGGCAATGACGGCGTCGCGAAGAGACTCGTCCAGTTCCTTCATGGCCCGCACAATCAGGGTCGCCCCTTCCCCCGATGCCAGTGAATATGAATTGATCGGAACAATAAGGCGAAAACGATTTCCTGCGGCGAAAGCCTTGGTCAGATCACTAAAAGCGGCGCTCAGCAGTGCTGCATTGCGGCTCGCCGTCGCCAGAATATCCTTGTCATGAGTCAAAAGCCGCTTGTCAACAATGCGGGTGCCATCGGGTTTTTCGGAAACCGGTATGCTGCGAAAGGTATCAAGAACCTCACGATTGATCAGCCTGACAGGACGGTAGACAATTTTCATGATTGGGTAGTTTCTTTTTTAGAGAACGTCTGTACTGCTGGGATATGGGAAGAATGAAGAAGGAAACAATTTATAGCCAATTCTCTATCTAAAAACTACAGGATGTAATAATAACAAGGCCATAATTATGCTGTCAGCCCCAATGTGCAAAGGTTTTTTGACTTATACCGTGATACCAACGCCGAAGACGGGCAACAAGGAATAAAGAAGACCGTTTGACCCTCGTGGCACCCTTGTTGTAGAGATTGGCACGTCAATGGTCAGCGTCCGTAGCTCAGTAGGATAGAGCACCAGATTCCTAATCTGGGGGTCACAGGTTCGAATCCTGTCGGGC
>JACNJU010000057.1:0-2507 GCA_014382375.1 Rhodospirillaceae bacterium | reverse complement strand
GAGCACCAGATTCCTAATCTGGGGGTCACAGGTTCGAATCCTGTCGGGCGCACCAGTCCTTTCAATAGCCTGTCGTTTTTCCAAAAATCATTGGTATGCAGAAACAGGTTCTGAATTGCAATTTTCCTGCATCCCTTTGACTGAAAAATTGTCTATGTGGGTATCTAAATTCAGCCGTTGTCGGGCCGTATGCAGTATTCGGAGGAGAAGCCGATCGTAGGAAATCCCGGCGAATTTGGCCATCAGATTGACTTTCCCGTCCCAACACCAGCCCGGGTTCGGATTGACCTCTAGCAACTTGATATCGCCATTGCTGTCGGCGCGAAAATCGAAGCGGGCATAATCACGGCACTCCATAACCTCGAACATACGAGACGAATGCTGAATAAGGGCATGTTGGACTTCTGCATCGACGCCGGTTTCCAGATAATTGATATTATTCCAATATGGCGAGTCCGGAAGCCACTTTGATTCATACCCAAGGATGCAGGGAAGCCCCTCGTCAAGATCACTGTAATCGACCTCCAGAATTGGCAAGGCGTCGATTCCTGTTTCGACGTTACCAATAAGCGTGACGCTGTATTCTGCGCCAGTGAGGAATTCCTGCACCAGAATTGCCCGGTTGGGCAGAATTTCACGTAAATATCCAAGATAGGAAACCAGTTCTTCGGCTGTGTGGACCACGGCGTTCTGGGTAATGCCGATACTGCTGTCGCCCAACGCCGGCTTCATAAGAGCCGGAAAAATGGACGGCAGCGTCGCCAAGTGGTCGCCTGAGCGAATGATCGTCTCCAAAGGAACGGGAATGTCATGGGCCAGCGCCAAGGCCCGCACCATAGCCTTGTCGTAACATACGCCCAGGCATACCGGCCCGGCACCCGTATAGGGAATTTTCAGCAGTTCAAGATAGGCGGGCACATGCAGTTCCTTCATCGCCTCATTGCCAAAGCCTTCGTCACACAAGTTAAAGACAAAATCCGCCTGGGACGATTTAAGTTCTTCCAAAAGAGTCGGATGGTTGTCGTGATAGGTAAAGTTATATTCCGTCATCTTGGCGAGGGCTTCCTTCAGACGATTGACCGTATCAATGTCTTCCTCGTTGAACTGGCCATTCTTCTTTATATCGTCGGGAAGTCGCGGGTCTCCAAGGGCAACGGCAACATTCAACACTTTTCCCATCGGGGCGGAAACAGTTTTCCTGACCGGCGCTTCTGCGGTCAGAAACAACCGATGGGCCATCATGCCGAGGTCTTGCTGCCGGGTGGATATGGCCTCCAGGGTATCGTGAAGGCAGACATTCATGAAACCCACTTCATCGAGAAGCCGCATTATATCTTCGCGGGAATACAGCCGTTCTGCGTAGAACTGGTCGGCAATGACGCCGCGTTCTGCATGGGTGACCACTTCGCGGCTGATCAATCTTTTTCCATCGGTCGACAGCGTTCGTTCCCGGCATACAAATTGATTCTGATCGATCCATTCCCAGGATCTGGGCTCGAAGTGGTTCCGCATCCATTCCCCATCGGAAATATCAATGGCGAAGGTTCCCCTATCGCGCAACGCCTTTTGAACGGATTGCAAAACTTGTCTGTCGTCATCCTCGCTTTCAAAATAACCGAATGAGTTTCCCATCATGCAGACGGCGTCGAGGGACCCCGCCGGCACCCGTACGACACGGGCATCGCCTTCGCGGAACGGGACGGAAAGGCCAAGTTTGCGGGCCCTTTTTCTGGCCGTGCGGATCAGGTAAGGAGATCGGTCAATACCGGATACGGCGGAAAATCCCCTCTGCGCCAGTTCAATTACATGACGGCCCTGTCCACAGCATAGATCGAGTATTCGATCCCCCGGCCGGATGCCGGTCGCGGAAATCAGCAGGTCAACCTCTTTTCGGGTCGCTTCTATGTTTTCGACCACATCGCCATCGGTTTTAAGATAAAGGGATGTGAAAAGGTCGCGCCACCATTCCCTCGGCAAATGCCCTTCAAGATCGGCAAGAGGGCCGAGAGTTAGCTGCGAATTTTTTTTACCAGAAAAGGTGGTGCCTGCCGGTTTCATAGCTTGAACCCTCTAAAATGTTGATTAAACGCCTGGGGCGGTGGCTGGATGTTGGGGGGATTGAGCCCCGGCCCGGCCACCGCCTGCGGCAAGATACTACTAGTCGAGTGTCATTGTGCCGTTTTCAATTGTCACCGAATCATCGGCGGTTACGATCACTTCACCCTTGTCGCCAAGGATCAGGGTGCAACCTTCCGGACAGACATCATCCATAATTTCTCCGGCGGCCACCTTGGTGATTTTTTCACCGGCGGTCGTGACAACAAACACGGCATAGCCCTCCTCCTCGGCCTTGGTGGTCTTGGGAGCCTGGGCGCCGCCGCATGCAAAAACGGCAAGAAACGCTGGAACCAGCGAAACGGAAAGCCTGGGGATTCTCCCATAAAAAATAAAACACCCCGACCACCCCCAAGCGGTGCCCCCACAAAGACGGCCCACACCACTACCTA
>JACNJU010000161.1 GCA_014382375.1 Rhodospirillaceae bacterium | reverse complement strand
CGCGCAGGACGTAGTTTTTAAAATTATGGATATACCCTCCATAACCAATCAGCGAATGCAACTCGCTTAGCAAAATGGTTCTTTGGCTGGCTTCCTTTTGGTGAGCCACCCATCCGTTCTGAACACCGGAAATGCTGTTTGTAATGTTGATAAGATATATCCATATCAAAGCAATTACAAAACCCGCCATTACGACGATGCCTGCGTAATAGTACGCTGGCTTGCCACTTTCCCCCTGCATCCATCTGCTCCCTAAGATGGCTTTACGAAACCACTTCCCTGAACATCAGCAAAATGGAAACACATATTAGGAATTTTGAAGATAAATACGGAAAGGATCAATTCGCTAAATTGTTCAAAATATAAAGTTGTTTTCAATAAGCAACGATAAAACCTTAAAAGAGTTATTTCTTTATTTTCAACAAACTAGTACAGTTCTTTTTGATACGACAAAATTAGCCGAACTGATTTTTTCACAGTGTGTTTGTGTTGTAACAAATCGTTTAAATTCATTCCTGAGAAAGCAGGCCAGATTCCAAAACGAAAAAAGGAAGTCAGTCTTTGATGCCCTTGGGGCTAAAGGCGTGGTCCTTGGGAATCAGTACAGGTGTTCGACCGCCTTCGCGCAGCACATCCATATCTTCATAGGTCGCGGCAGACACCAGGGGTTTGTCCCATTCTTCTTTCGGTCGGTGATCTTCCGGGGTGACTATGCCGCCGGAAATTACCATCTTCAGGGCTTCTTCCACACTCATAGACAGAGGTATCAGTTCCTTTTTAGGGACAAACAGCAAAAAGCCGGATGTCGGATTGGGCGTCGTTGGCAGGAAGATGTTGATGCATTCTTCCTCGGTAATATTCTGCACCTCGCCTTTGGTTCGCCCGGTAATGAACGCGATGGCCCAAATGCCACGTCGGGGATATTCAACCAGAACCGCCTCGCGGAATGCATTTGACTGCTGCGCCAGCACGGTTTCAAGAATTTGCTTGATGGCGCCATAAATGCCCCGGATAACGGGCATGCGGTTTAGCAGCCGTTCGCTGGTACGCAGATAAAGTCGGCCGACAATCCCTGCCGTCACAGCCCCGATCAGGCTGAGCACGATAAAGACAATAACCAGCCCAAGTCCTGGCGTTGCGAAAGGAAGATAGGTTTCCGGATTGTACCTTACCGGAATAAGCGGAGTCACTTTGCTATCGACAAAGTTGATAAACAGCATCGCCAGATAAAATGTGATCGAGATCGGTGCGGTGATAAGCACACCGGCAAGAAAATAGGCTCTCAACCTTGCAGAAAAGCTGATTTTATCAGGTTTCTGTGGGCTATCGTCTGTTGCTGGCGTTGAGCTGTTTTCGTTATGTTCAATCATAACGACACCATCGACCAATGAGCGTGGGAAAGCAACTTACTCTTTGAAAAAATGATAAAGAGCGTCATAGGTTTCATCCGGCTTTTCTTCGGCAAGGAAATGCCCGCAATCAATGCTGCGACCTGATACATCCCTGGCCCGCTCACGCCAGGTTTCCAGCACATCGTAGTTCCTGTCCATCAGGCCGGTTTTACCCCACAACACCAGTAGCGGACATTGTATGCGGTTGGTCATAGCGGCCTCGTCATGTTCAAGGTCAATACTGGCAGCCGCCCTGTAATCCTCGCACGAGGCATGGATGGTTTCAGGGTTGGAAAAGCAACGGATGTACTCAGCCATGGCTTCCTTGCTAAAGCCGTCCATAGCAGCGCTCCAATGACCCATTTTCTGACGCAGATAGAATTCAGGATCACCGCCAATCAGGTGTTCGGGTAATTCATTGGGCTGGATCAGGAAAAACCAGTGGTAATACCCGCTTGCCACTTTCTGATTTATGGTTGTGAAGATTTTATGGGTCGGAACGATATCCAGAACGGACGCCTTCAACACCTTTTCAGGATGATCCAGCGCCATACGATGGGTAACCCGCCCGCCCCTGTCGTGACCGGCAACGAAAAAAGTTTCAAAGCCAAGGCTGGACATGACCTGAACCTGATCCAGCGCCATCTCGCGTTTTGAATAACCAGCATGATCATCCCTGCCGGGTGGTTTGGTGCTGTCACCATAACCGCGCAGGTCGGGCACCACGACGGTAAAGTCGTCGGCCAGCCGGGGGGCAATTTTATGCCACATGACATGGTTCTGCGGGTAACCGTGCAAAAGCAAAAGCGGCGGGCCATCACCTTTCTTATGCAGGTTGATCTCGGCGCCATCGGTTTTTATGCGGGTGTTCTCGAACCCTTCAAACATCAGGGTGTATCCTTTTTGGTTCGGCTGGCGGGCTTTAGCCCTCCGATTTTTCTTTCGACATGCGCCTGACATGGTCGGCAAGGATATTTAGCAGCCCGCGCAGGAACGGGTCGGCGTTTTTCATTTTTTTTTCAAACATTTGACGACTGATTACAATAGCCGCCCCGCCGACGGACGCCCGCGCCGTCGCCATACGGTTTGAATTATCAAGCAGCGCCATCTCTCCAATAATCCCGCCCTGTCCAACTGTCGCAATAACAAACTCATTTTCCTCACCGGCATTTTTAACTATCTCTACTTCACCCGATTGCAGGACAAAGGCCAGATTGCCGTCTTCGCCTTCCTTAAAAAGTTTATCACCGGCCTGGAATGTTTTTCGTTCAAGAACTCTATCGGACATTTCCCCACTCCCATGATTAACGTTTGGATTGGTTCCAATCTTAGCCTGAAACGCATAAAAAGTTTACGAATTCATTTGTTGGCCGGAATAATACTCCATGATCCGAGCATTTTTCCGGCAATCGCCCCATAGCGGTCGTAGCGGTCTTCGGGCGCCGCATACGACCAGATATGAACAATGCCGTTATCGGGTCGGGCCAGAACGACACTCCATTGTTTGAATAATTTTCCACTGCTTTCGTACTCGACAGTGAACTGCAAGCCATGAAGTGTGACACCCTGGTTATTGTATACATAAGCCCCCTGGCCTGGGAAGCGGGCGTTAAGGTCCGCCGCTTGTAACTGGCGTTTCAAATCCTCAACCACATGCTGGGTCGCTTGGGTAATATCCCCGCCACCGGCCGTTGGACTCACATTTTGAATGTTTATGGTGGCGAAATAGGCAGGCGTTCCCTTTCGACCACTGATTATAACAGCCGGGCCGTTGCCTTTTTCCACCACCCACGAATAAGGATAATCAATGGCGAAACCAAGGCCGCTGTCCTTGAGGTTGCGCACCTTACCGTTCAGCATTTCGACAAGGCCGTCTTCTTCCTGCGACGAATCCTGGTCCCCGCCACCCGTAGAGGCTGGGCGAAAACTCTGCAAAACCCAATTGAAGTCGGAAACGAGTTTATTGAATTCCTGGGGCGGGGCGATAAATATGAAGGCGTAATCTAATTTGATTCCACGGGTAAGAACCACGCGGACCATTGACCCTGCGCCCTCATACATGGCTTCAAACGCTTCCAGACCAGCCAGTCTGCTGGGTTGTTCACCCAGTTTACGCGACCAGGGGCGACCAAGTCCCAGATACTTATGTTCAAGCCGGGTCATCAGTTCCGGCAAGGGGGTTCCTCTTTTTGCCCCCCCTGTCTGCAGGGTAATCAGGTAGCCCTTTCGTGATTTCATGGCGATGCCACTGACTTCATCACGATGTTCGACGATCGCGCCGGGAGGAATTGCAACCAGGTATCCTTGTTTGGGATGCCTGAACAACATCGCCTTTCCCTGCTCACTGACAGCCGGTGCCTTCACCGGCGGCTCAGTTTGTTGAGCCGTACCTTTATCGGCACAAATCAAAAAGATGAAACCCATAAAACAGAAAAGTCGAAACACGGCTTTTACCTGCTCTTTAAAAACATATGCATTTGTCGCCATGATAAACCAATATAACCTGTGTTGAAGGCTGCATATCCTTTGTTGGACGGTTAAGTTCTTATTGGGCGTTTCTTTTTTCAGCGAAATCACACAGGAAAACTTACAAAGGGATCTTCCGTAGCGTATATTTTGTCAGACGACACCTTAGAAATTCATTAAGGAAAGCAAGAAGCATGGCTACAAACGCTCTCGTTTCTATCATCTGCACTGACCGCGTCGGCCTTGTCTCTGCCATTACAGGCCTCCTTTACGACCTGGGCGTTAACCTGGGCGATACGACTTTTGCCGTTCTTGGCGGTGGCGCTGAATTTACCACTGTTTGCGAATTGCCGGACAGCCTTGAGCTTGGCGAGTTGGAAAAAACGCTTGAAGATCTGGACGAACTGGACGGCGCAGAACTGACAGTAACCCATTTCAATCTGTCACCTGTACATAGTGAATCCGGCCACATAACCCACCGTATCAGTGTGAAGGGTGGTGACCGTCCTGGCCTGATAGCCCGCCTGTGTGAGGTTTTTGGTCAATTCGACGCCAATATCGTGCGCCTGAACTCCGATAAAATACCGGGAGATCGTGACGATCAATATGAGATTCGTATCAGCGTCTGGATTCCGGAAGATCGGGCTAATTCCTGCCTCGCCGTTGTTGCAAATACAGCGGGAGAATTACGCATGAGTTGTTCGTGGAGTGAAGTCGCAACTTGATT
>JACNJU010000104.1 GCA_014382375.1 Rhodospirillaceae bacterium | reverse complement strand
AACTTGACTTCCAGAGGCCCAGCCAAGCGAACGGAGTGAGCGCCCGGCGATTGAGGGGCAATAACCCTTAAAGAGCACCCTTGCGATCACGCGCCACGCCTGCTAAACCCGCCCCTCAAATCAACAGAGATTTTATCAGGAGCCGCATCTATGAGCGCTTTTACCGATTACAAGGTTGCCGACATGTCGTTGGCGGAATGGGGCCGCAAGGAAGTGGCTATCGCCGAAACAGAAATGCCGGGCCTGATGGCCCTGCGCGCCGAATACAAAGGCAAGAAACCCCTTGCCGGAGCGCGCATCGCCGGTTGTCTGCACATGACCATCCAGACCGCCGTGTTAATGGAAACCCTTGTCGAACTGGGCGCTGAACTGCGTTGGAGCTCGTGCAACATTTTCTCGACCCAGGATCAGGCCGCAGCGGCCATGGCCGCTGCCGAAATTCCAACCTTCGCCTGGAAAGGTGAAACGGAAGAGGAGTTCCTGTGGTGCATCGTGCAAACCATCGAAGGCCCCGACGGCTGGCGTCCCAACATGATTTTGGACGATGGCGGCGACCTGACCCTGATGATGCACGAGGACTATCCCGACCTGCTGAATGACGTCAAAGGCCTGTCGGAAGAAACCACCACCGGCGTTCACAGGCTTTATGAAATGGTCAAGGAAGGAACGCTTAAGGTTCCGGCCATCAACGTCAACGATTCCGTGACCAAGTCCAAATTCGACAACCTGTATGGTTGCCGCGAAAGTCTTCCCGATGGCATCAAGCGCGCCACCGACGTGATGTTGGCCGGCAAAAGGGCTGTGATCGCCGGTTACGGCGATGTCGGCAAGGGTTCGGCGGCATCTCTTCGCAATCAGGGCGCTCGCGTTCTGGTCACCGAAATCGATCCGATCTGCGCCCTGCAAGCGGCCATGGAAGGCTACGAAGTGACAACCATGGAAGACGCCGTCGCAACTGGCGATATCTTCGTCACCTGCACCGGCAACCTGGATGTCATTACCGTTGACCACATGCGGGCAATGAAGGACCGGGCCATTGTTTGCAACATCGGCCACTTCGATTCGGAAATTCAGGTGGCGGGACTTCGCAATCTGAAATGGCACAACGTCAAGCCGCAGGTCGACGAGATTGAATTCCCCGACGGCAAGCGCATCATCCTGCTCGCCGAAGGCCGCCTGGTCAATCTGGGTTGCGCCACCGGCCACCCCAGCTTCGTGATGAGCGCCTCGTTCACCAATCAGGTGCTGGCCCAGATCGAGCTGTGGGACAATTCCAGCAACTACAAGAACGAAGTTTACGTACTGCCCAAACACCTGGACGAAAAGGTGGCGACCCTGCACCTGGATAAGCTGGGCGTCAAAATGACCGTCCTGACCGACAAGCAGGCGGATTATGTAAGCTTGAGCAAAACCGGCCCGTTCAAGCCCGATCATTATAGATACTAATTAAGCCCCTCAAGCGCCGGCCCGCAGTCGCCGACTTGGTGAACCAGGAATAAATGGTGACAGGATATTCTCCTGTCGCCATTTTTATTTTTTGACTTCCAGAGACCTAAGCCAAGCGAACGGAGTGAGCGCCCGCCGATTGAGGGGCTTGAACACTAATGAGGGGCAATAACTCTAAAGCCTACCCTTTTCTTATTGCCCATCACGCTTTAAAATTCTCCCCGTGTTTGATTCCCTGACCACTGCGCCCGTTTTGGCCTTCGCGTTCGGTGCCCTCGCCGTACTGGCGGTCGCCGTGCCGCTGCTGTTGTGGCTGGTAAAAAACCTGCGAGGGCTGCAAAACGAAAACATCCGCCTTGCAAGTGATGCTGAGCAGGGACGCGAAATTCTCGCTGCCGCCCCCGATGGCCTGTTTTTATGGGATCATGGCAAGGGTGAAGAACGCTGCTCGCGGCGTCTGGCTGTACTGCTGGGACTGAACGCAGGGACCGGCGCTCGCTTCACAGATGTGCAGGCTAAATTCGACGCCCCGGATGCTCTCGCTCTTGAGCGCGCCGTTAATGACTTGCACCGGGGCGGGGCCTCATTCGATCTGCTTTTAAAATTGGGAGCTCGGACCATTCAGGCGACCGGAACCAGGGCCTCGAGCATTGAGGGCAAGCCTTTAGATGATTTGATGTGGATGCGCGATGTCAGCGACGCCCCTCGCCGGCAAGTACAAGACAAGCCATCCGCAGATACCACCGCACACGAACATTTCCATCAACTGCTCGACTCTCTACCCATAGCGGTGTGGATCAGGGACGGCAATCTGGATGTCGTTTTTTCAAATCGCGCCGCCGCCACCATCGCCGCCAGTGATGACAGTAGAGACCTTGCTGCGCAGGCGCGGACGGAAAACCGGCAGTTGACGCAAGTGCGCTCCATCGATATGGACGGGCAACTGACGCAATTCCAGGTTAGTGAGGTTCCGGCCCGTGGTTGGAGCGGCACCATCGGCTTCGCCCAGGACGATCAGACATATAGTGAGCAGGGCGCGTTAAAAGTTCTCGATAACCTGAGCACAGCCATTGCCATTTTCGGTCCCGAACGCAGGTTGATCTTTTGCAACGATTCTTATGCATCTCTTTGGCGGTTCGACCCACTCTGGCTGGCGGGTGAGCCATCCTTAAGTGAAATTCTCGACCGTCTGCGCGAACGCAGGCAATTGCCCGAAGTCGCCGATTTCCGCGCCTTCAAGGAACAACAAAACGCCCTGTTTGAAACCCTTGAGGATGCCCGCGATATCCTGCTGCATCTTCCCGATGGGCGGACCCTGCGCGCCGTTATCGCCCCCCACGAGCCCGCTGGGCTGGTGTTTTCCTATGAGGACGTCAGTGATCAACTTGATCTTGAACGTTCCTTCAAAACCCTAAACGCAGTACAGCGCGAAACCCTGGACAATCTGTATGAAGGCATCGCCGTGTTTGGCAGTGATGGTCGAATGAAGCTATCCAATCCGGCTTTCGCAGACCTTTGGGGCTTAAGTGAACCGGTGCTGGCCGGTGATCCACATCTAAGCGACATCATCAATGCGACTCGGCCCCTGATCACCGGCATAGAGGGCAGCAGCGATGAAGAATGGCGTACCTATGTTAGCAACCAGGTCGCCCAGTTTACCGGTCGCCAGGCGGCCGGCGGGCGCCTTCAATTAAGCGACGGGACGGTGCTCGAATATTCAAGTGTACCCCTGCCCGACGGGGCGGTGCTGCTAAGCTACCTTGATGTTTCAGACAGCGCCCGGGTGGAAGCGGCGCTGCGTCAGCGAGCCGAAGCCCTGTCCAAAGCCAACCGCCTGAAATCAGAATTCATCGCCAACGTTTCCTACGAGGTGCGCACCCCCCTGACCACCCTGAAAGGTTTCGCCGACATCCTGGCCCAGGAATATTTCGGTGATTTGAACGTCCGGCAAAAGGAATACTGTCAGGGCATTCTTGACAGCGCCCAGGGATTGACCAACGTCATCAACGACATTCTCGACATGGCCAGCATCGAGGCCGGGATGATGACGCTGGAACTGGATACGGTGGAGGTTCATTCCATGCTGGCTTCGGTTCTCAATCTGACCAGTGAAAGGGCACGCCGTAAAAGCCTTGAAATCGATTTTGATTGCCCACCTGACATCGGCTGGATTGTCGCCGACGAAAAGCGCCTGAAGCAGGTGTTGTTCTATTTGCTGTCCAACGCCGTCAACGTCTCCCCTGCCCGTGGAACGGTCCACCTGCAAGCTGTCCGTAGCGGGGAGAAGGATAACGCCTTTGTCAGCTTCATGGTCACCGGCCAGACCAGTGGTGTCTCACAGGCCGAGCAACTGGATATTTTCTCGACCTTTGATAATTCCGGCAATGCCGCCACACCAAGAGGCGAAGGCGTGCAAATGGGGGTTGGGCTCGGGCTGTCCCTGGTGCAGCGGTTTGTCGAATTGCACGGCGGCGAGGTTCAGGTCAAATCCCCGCAGGGCAAAGGCACGACCATCACCTGCAGGCTTCCTGCAACCGGTGCCGGGCAGGATGTAAAACCTGATCTTTCGGTGGTTAGCGCGGGTGGCACATCCTAATCAAGACGCTTGCGCATGATCGGCCGGGTTTCTGATCGTCGCTGAACTTCTGCAAATCCGGCCCGCAAAAAAGTATCCGCAAATCCAACCCAGGCATAAACAGGGGGGTAAGGCTTTTTCTTCGGCTCAACCGGATAACCTTCGATAATGCGCGCCCCTGCCGCCGCGGCAAAGTCACAGGCTGCATCCAGTAAAGCCAGGGAAACCCCGCGCTTGCGATATGCCTTATCAACAAAAAAACACGACACCGACCAGACATTCTGATCGTCTACCGGTTTTAATATTCTTGATGTTTCCAGTCTTGGGAATTTCTCTCGCGGTGCCAGTTGAACCCAGCCAACAGGTTTTTCATCTTCATAGGCGATCAATCCCGGCACCTCACCAGACTTAAAAACCGCCTTCATGGCGAGGCGGTTCTTCTCGCCCATTCCGGCCTCCATCTGCTTTCTGGTTTTTCGCCACAACATGCACCCGCAACCGCCCCAGCCACCCCTTTCACCCCTCACCACCCCAAAGGCATCCCAGGTTGCGGGGCGGGCGATCCTGGTACGCCCTGGGGGGTCGAGGATTCAAAAAGCAACTCCTCCCCCCGGAG
>JACNJU010000134.1 GCA_014382375.1 Rhodospirillaceae bacterium | reverse complement strand
ACTGCTTATCAACTCATCAATTTTGTCGATGCGTTCAATAAAGCCCCTATGGGCATTTACATGCGCCGCCTTGTTGGCCCCATCAACCGGCCAGGCGTTCATCAGGTCTTCTTCGTAACCAAAATGATACAGGGTGTAATTTTTCAGATCATCATAAACGGCGATCAGTTCGTCGGAAGCCGCGTCGCAGGCTTGCAACCCGGCCAGCTTGTTGATGATGTCGATGAGTTTCCGGTGCTGGACATCGACATCGTCCAAACCGGTTGCAAGCTGATCCGACCAATTAATAACAGACTTCTGCGATGCATGATTGATCGCCGCAGCATCGTGCGTCAGCTTGTTATTCAAGGGTTTCATTCCAATACATCAATTTTTTCATTTCACATACCGGGCTTCGTTGGCGAGGCATCGAATGACGGAAATTCGTACTATAAGTTTTTCGATATGGGCCTCGAGATCCCTACCGGCCAACACCGTTCCATCGGAAGTTGAAACACGACCATTCCTGCTATTAATATCCTGCAATTTGTTCAGTTGATTGACCCACTTGTCGATGTACGGGTTCCAATCCCCGGCGTGACGGTTGGCGACATATTCGACCATGCTTGCATGGGTCGAGGTTCCCCACCAACTGGCGAAGGGTGATTGTTCACATTGGCTACTGTATGGCCAATTCCCGTCAACGCTCGTGACGGGCATGACTGCCGGATAGAGCTTCATGCCCAGATAAGCACCGGACCCGATCACCAACAAGGCGACAGCAGCAATAGTGATCATCCGCCGAGGGCTTCCTTTGCCCGTGGTCGTCGGCGCGACGCCCCTTCGGGTGGCTTCGCGCTGCCCCCTGCGTTCTTGATCTGGGCCTGCCTGGCCCCGGCGGTCACGCGCCGCTCCCGAACGCCCCACGTTTGCGGCTGGCAAGGGAGTGAGATGAGCAAGTTGATTTTTAACCTTTGCGATGACGATCTGGGCATCGAATGGCTTGGTTATGTAGTCGACAGCACCCAGACTCAGGCCTTCGGCGATGTCTTTATCGTCGGCCATTGCGCTCAGGAAAACGATGGGAATGTGCTGCGTCGCAGGATCATCTTTCAGCCGCCGGCAGACTTCAAATCCACCCATTTCAGGCATTTCGACGTCGAGCAGAATCAGGTCGGGTTTGTGCGTTTGAGCATACTCCATCGCCTTGGGACCGTTGGGCGCAAAGGAGACGCTGATCTGATCCTGGAGAATATCGACCAGGAATTTAAGGATGTCGGGGTCATCATCAACGACAAGGATATTGTTAGCGGATTTCGCAGTCTGAGACGTCATGCTATATCTCGTTCCCAGGAATAAGAAGTTTGATTTATGGCTTGCCCCATTCAAATAATGATGGACGGACTCGCTAACAAAATGCTGTGATGACGATCACATGTATAAAATTTATTTAAAATTTTATACAAATTTTCAACTGCTCTTAAGTTAGCTCAAATCGCATCTATTTCCCGAAATGATGTCAAGCGGTGATCAATTTCACGACCATGTCCCTACAGTATAATTATTACCTGACGGTTAGCTGAGCAACGGTGTCGAAGAGCGGGAAGGTGTTTTTTATACTTCTGCGTCGGCCGAAAGTGGTGGCATAGAAATAGATGTCTGGGATAGTGGCTGCAGCGAAATCCCGGCATCTCGCAGTCCCTTCAACAGGGCTTCATTGACACTGTAGCGGGTCTGGAAATATTGCAGGCCAGGAACCCAGAAGCGCAGGCCTAGCACAACCCCGCCGTAAGTAAAGTCATGAACGCCAACCAGCGGTGCGGGTTCGCTGGCGACGCCGTCAAAACCCTTGAGAACAGTGCGCAAGGTATCGATCGCCTTTTCAGAATCTTCTGAAAAACCAAGAGCAATACGTGATTCGACAATACGGTTGTCGTTGGAATTAACAATAACCTCACCAACTATTTCCTTATTGGGAATGGTGATGCGTTCCTTGTCCTCGCCAATCAGCACTGTTGCCGCCAGTTTGATGTCATCAACGGTGCCACTGACGTTCTTGACGCAAATTGTGTCACCAACGGCGAACGGACGGCTAAGGATAATCGACAGGCCCGCCCCGTAGTTGGAAAGCGGCCCCTGAATGGCCATGGTTGCACCAAAAGCGGCAGCACCGGCCAGGGCGATCAGGGGGGCAATTGAAATCCCGAAATTGCCCAGTGTGATGATGGCGACGAAAGCGACGAGGACCACTTTGACAACGTTGCCGATAAATCGGGCGAGGGTTTGGTCAATGCTGCGGGCCTCGGCAAAGTCGACAACCCTGCGAGCAGACCAGGTCGCGACCTTCAATCCGACAAACAGGAAAACCAGGGCGCCAAGCAATTGAAAGCCGTACTGGACGGCAAATTCAACCAGGGTGTCGATCAGCTTGCTAACGGTTTCCAGTTCAGCTTTCATTGTTGTGCTGGTTTCTGCCATAGCTGCCTCCTAGTTTCCGAGCAGACCTTTAAGTTTCTTGCCAACCTCGCCTTTGGCCTCGCCCACCGCCTTGTTGACACCTTCTGTCGCGCCGGACATTTTCTGCTTCAGGCTATCCAGTGTCTTACCGATGCCAATGGAAGAGGCGGCCTTGGTGGCGCTGTCGTTAAGGGCGCTGAGAAGCTTCTCGGCAACTTCCGAAGGCGTCGCGCCACCTTTGTCTTTGCCAATGTCCTTAAGATGAATATCGGGCAAACCGGCGCTCATGGTCTTACCCTTTAGCAGGGTCGCACTGACGTTGAGTTTGCCGCCACGCACGTACAAATTCTCGATGACCAGTTTGGGGCCCTCACCACTGTCCTGCTTGGCGCTGCCGCCGGAACTGGCAAACTGTGCCATGTAGGTATCAACATTTTTCTGGATGGCGCTGATGTTGGACCCCCCCGAACCCAGCTCGTAGGTGACTTCCGGGGCGGCTATCACGATTTCCTTGATGACCACCGGGTCTTCGGTTACCGAGCCGGTATCGATGGTGATGCTAATTTCGCCCAGATTGAAAGCGCTGGGGGTTTCAAAACCTTTTGGATTGCCGACTTTAAGGCCGCTCAATCCGCCCTTGCCGGAACTGATGTCAATGTTCACGGCAGCCAGCTTCACTTCGGCCCTGGTAATTTCCGATCCATACTTTTCTACCGCTTCCTGAATCAGGCCATCAAGTGACGAGAAGACAAAGGTGATAATGGCAATGACGGCGATGACAAGCACGCCGACACCAATGAGAATTTTACGCATGATGAATTTTCCTTTGTCTTTTTATCGCTACTGGGTTGTTTCACTTTTGGTTTCAAGTGAGGCCTCGAAAAGAGAACGGATGGCGTTTAGGGCGCGATCAAGGAATTCCATTTCCTGGGCCTTTTTCTCTTCACCCATACGCTTCTTTTCGGCCTGGCGTTCTTCATAGGTTACCGCTGGCGGGCGTATCGCTTCACTGCTGGAAGTGCAGATGAGTCTGTCCCCATCAAGGCTGCATACGGCAATTTCGCCAGTGGTTTTATTAAGCCGCCACAGTTTGTCACCCGTCGCCTTCATGATTTCAAAATTGTTTTCCGTTTGTGCCATCGCCACCGCCGGCACCGACAGAATATGGATACCCAGTAAGCCGCCTAGCAGAAGAGAAATCGTCACGTGTTTCATTTTCATGCCTTCAAATTCCTGATCACTTAGCCATTCAGCCGGGACGATACAATACCCGGATGCTGACAGCAGCCTGAAATAGGTTTTAAACCGCCCCTAAATCTTAAGGGTTGATGGGAAGCGTTGCCACAAGGCATTCATAAATATATGATTCGCTGTCACCATTTCTATGGGAAAATCGTATGCGCAATTTAAAATTTACTCTCTTCGTCTTCTGCCTGTTGGCGTCCCCCCTTGGCGCCAGTGCCGAAGGACTGGTGCACGAGATGAAAGTCGGGGTCTTGCACCATGATCAGGACAATCTGTGGAGCAATACGAGCCGGGAAAGTGGCATCGATGGTAATATTGAGCTGATTTTCAATGCCGACATGCCCCTGTGGTCTGGTGCGCTTCGGCCGGTCGTTGGCGCGACGCTTAATGCAGGTAGTGATACATCAAAAATATACGGCGCCGCCCGCTGGGAAATAGACATCAGCGAGAATTTCCTGTTTGCACTGGGTGTCGGCATCGCCGCACACAATGGTGAAACGGCGCTCGTCCGAAACGATAAAAAAGCCCTGGGGTCAAAAGTCTTGTTCTATTTCCCCATTGAGGCCGGATACCGGATTAACGAGCGTGACACCATTTCGCTGTTTTTCGACCACGTCTCAAACGCCTGGCTGGCCGATCCCAACGAAGGTATGGATACATTGGGAATCCGCTACGGCATTCGATTCTGATTTTCTCCAGGAGTTCTACCATGCGCATTGCTTTTTCTTTTGCCGCTCTCGTGGCTTTCCTGCTGGCTAACCCGCAAGCCCACGCCCTTGATGCCTATCCGGCCGAACTGACCAACCAGTTCGTGGCCTGGTGCACCGGGTCGCAAAACCAGCCAGAGACCGTCTGCACATGCGCCGTCAACAAGGCGGCGCTGGAAATTCCTGCCGCTGCCATGGCCTCGTTCCTGAGCGCGACTGAGGGTGGCGGTGTTGCTTCCGTATCATCTGGTGTCGGCGCGACAAGCTTGCAGAT
>JACNJU010000048.1 GCA_014382375.1 Rhodospirillaceae bacterium | reverse complement strand
GGCGTCGGACAAGAACGGCAAAAGCAACAAAGATCACCACAAGATCAAAACACTTGGGCGTATAGACCCGCGCAATCCCCTTTTCGGGAAGACCCGTGGCGTAACTCTCTGGTATAATGCCGCCAACGAACACCGGCAAGTCGTCAAGACCGGCACGTTTTAGCCCGGCCATCACTTCACTGGCCAGGGTCGCGTGTGAACCCGACAAGATCGACAGCCCGATCACATGAACGCCTTCTTCGACGGCCGCAGAGACAATTTGTTCAGGTGTCAGTCTGATGCCTTCGTAAACCACATCGATACCGGCGTCGCGGGCGCGCACGGCAATCTGTTCGGCGCCATTGGAATGCCCATCAAGGCCCGGCTTTCCGACCAACATCTTCAGGCGACGTCCAAGTTTTTCCGACACCGCCTGAACATGCGCCAGTGCCTTGTCCTCGTCACCGGGGCCGGGGCCGGTTGCACCGGCAACGCCGGTCGGAGCGCGGAATTCCCCAAACACCCCACGCAGGGTATTGCACCACTCGCCAGTGGTCACGCCAGCATGGGCGGCGGCAATTGATGGCTCCATAATGTTGCGGCCTTCCCTGGCCGCTGCTTCAATTTCTTCAAGCGCCGTTGCCACGCCGCTATTATCGCGCTGGGCGCGCCATTGCTCCAGCAAGGCGATCTGTTGCTCTTCGGCTTTTGGATCAATGCTCAGAAAGGCCCCATCGCCGGTTGTCAGCGGCGAGGCTTCGGCTTCCATAAAACGGTTCACACCGACAACCGTTTGTGTGCCGCTTTCAATGGCCGCAAGCCGCCTGGCGTTGGAGGAAACCAGGGCGCTTTTCATATAACTGCTTTCGATGGCGGCGACGGCGCCACCCATTTTCTCGATCTGCGCAAGTTCCTTATCGGCCTCGTATTTCAACTGCTCGACTTTTTCAGCAATGACGCGGGAGCCATCAAAGATATCGCCAAACTCCAGAAGGTCCGTTTCGTAAGCGACAATTTGCTGCAAACGCAGCGACCATTGCTGATCCCACGGTCGCGGCAGACCCAGCGCCTCGTTCCAGGCGGGCAATTGAACGGCGCGGGCGCGGGTGTTTTTCGACAGCACCACGGGCAGCATCTCGAGCAAAATCCGATAGACGTTGTTTTCCGGTTGCTGTTCGGTCAGGCCCAGTGAATTAACCTGTACGCCGTAGCGAAAACGCCTGAGCTTTTCGTCGCTGACACCATACCTGTGCTGAGCAATATCATCCCACATTTCAGCAAACGCCCGCATCTTCGACAGTTCGGTCACCAGCCGGATACCGGCGTTGACAAAAAAGCTGATACGGCCAACGACCTTCGCAAAATCCTCTTCAGGCACCTGACCACTGTCGCGAACGGTGTCCAGCACGGCAATTGCGGTGGCCAGCGCAAACGACAATTCCTGTTCAGGCGTCGCCCCGGCTTCCTGCAAATGGTAAGAGCAGACGTTGACCGGATTCCATTTTGGCACTTCGGCGTAAGTAAAGGAAACCACATCCGATATCAGCCTGAGCGATGGTTCGGGCGGGAAAATGTAGGTGCCGCGCGACAGGTATTCTTTGATGATATCGTTCTGGGTTGTTCCCGAAAGGTCCGCCCGCGCCACCCCCTGACTTTCACCCAAGGCTATATATAGCGCCAACATCCACGCCGCCGGGGCATTAATGGTCATCGATGTATTCATGCGTTCCAGCGGCAGGCCGTCAAACAGCGCCTTCATATCGCCCAGGTGAGAAACCGGCACCCCGACCTTGCCGACCTCGCCCCGGGCCAGTGGGTGGTCGGCGTCATATCCGGTTTGGGTCGGTAAATCAAAAGCAATGGACAGGCCGGTTTGGCCGCGGCTCAGGTTGGTGCGATACAATTCATTGGACGCCCTGGCCGAACTGTGCCCCGAATAAGTCCGAAACATCCACGGTCTGTCGACTTCCTGATTTTTTGTTGCGTCTGCGAATTTATCAGTCATTGGAAAATTCCGTCTTAAGCTCGATTACTTTTAAAATACTGAAAACAGTAGTTAAATTATTTTTACCGGGCGTCCATTGAAACAATCTATCAAATTGTGCATTGCGAAGAAACCCGCAAAAGTCTATGACGGTTTACCAGTTAACTAAGATATTTGGGAGACGGCCATGAGCGAGCCCGCCGAAGCTGCTGAAACGAAACCGGAATTACCGACAAAGGACCTTTATGAAATCGGTGAGATTCCGCCCCTGGGTCATGTGCCAAAGCAAATGTACGCCTGGGCCATTCGCCGCGAACGTCACGGCGACCCGGACAGCGCCATGCAGGTCGAAATCGTCGACACCCCGACCCTTGATCCACACGACGTTCTGGTCATGGTCATGGCCGCTGGCGTCAACTACAACGGCGTCTGGGCGGCACTGGGCACACCGATTTCCGTGTTTGACGTCCACAAGGCCGATTATCATATCGCCGGTTCGGACGCCGCAGGTATCGTCTGGGCCGTTGGCGAGAAGGTCAAACGCTTTAAAGTCGGTGATGAAGTTATCGTTCATTGCAATCAGGACGACGGTGATGACGAGGAATGCAACGGCGGCGATCCGATGTTCTCGCCTTCGCAACGCATTTGGGGCTACGAGACCCCCGATGGTTCCTTCGCCCAGTTCACCCGCGTTCAGGCCCAACAGGTGATGCCGCGCGCCAAACACCTGACCTGGGAAGAAAGCGCCTGTTACACCCTGACCCTGGCCACCGCCTACCGCATGTTATTCGGCCACAGGCCGCATATCCTGCGCCCGGGTCATAATGTTCTGGTTTGGGGTGCATCGGGTGGATTGGGATCAATGGCCGTTCAATTGATCGCCACCGCCGGGGCCAACGCCATCGGCGTAATTTCCGACGAATCAAAGCGTGACTTTGTCATGGAACTGGGGGCCAAGGGCGTCATCAACCGCAAGGACTTCGATTGCTGGGGCCAATTGCCGGAAGTTAACGGCGAAGGGTTTGGCGACTATATGAAGGAAACCCGCAAATTCGGCAAGGCGATCTGGGACATCACCGGTAAGGGCGTCGATGTGGACTTCGTCTTCGAGCATCCCGGCGAGGCGACCTTCCCGGTCTCGTGTAATGTTGTCAAACGCGGCGGCATGGTGGTCTTCTGCGCCGGAACCTCGGGCTTTAACCTGACCATGGACGCGCGCTTTGTATGGATGCGCCAGAAGCGTATTCAGGGCAGCCACTTCGCCAACCTGAAACAGGCGAGCCAGGCCAACCAGCTTGTAATCGAACGCCGCATCGACCCGTGCATGTCTGAAATGTTCGCCTGGGACGACATCCCCGAAGCTCACATGAAGATGATGAAAAACGAGCACAAGCCCGGCAACATGGCGGTTCTGGTACAGGCCAGGAAAGCCGGTTTGCGAACTCTTGAAGACTGCATCGAGGCTTAGAATCAAAGCATGAGCGACAAATCCCTGATCATTGATGATCTGCTTCCGGCTTGTGAGGACGCCCTGGCGTCGAGCGAAATTCTGCTTGCCAAAATCAAGGACCGTGTTGGCGAGCTGGTTGTCAGGGACGGTCGGGTTGATAGCAAGCTGATCGATAATGAGCAATTCGCGGCGCATGGCCTTTCCTGGGCTGCGACTTACGTTGAAGCGCTTCGCCAGATGCATGGCTGGGGCGGGCGCTTGCAAGTGGCTGGAAACTTCGGCGAGCTTGAGCAACTTATTTTGCAGGCGGCTTATGGCGAATATCTGTCCCAGCTTTACGGCGGCATTGCCTTATCCCAGGTCGAAATCATCAGGCCCCGCGATATGGGACTTACCAGCAAAGACACCCACGGTTTCTTTACGGACGGCGTCAAAAAACTGATCGACGGCGGCAACACCAACACCGTCCGTATGCGTATCGCCGCCCTGATTTGCGAGGGCGCTGACAGTGGCTACTTCGGACACGCGGGACTTGACGACGAAATGCTTGAGATGGTCCGCGACCAGTTCCGCCGCTTCGTCAACGAACAGGTCTTGCCCGACGCCCACGAGTGGCACCTCAAGGACGAGTTGATCCCCATGGAGATCGTCGAGCAGATGGCCGAACTGGGTGTCTTCGGCCTGACCATCCCCGAAGAATTCGGCGGCCTTGGTATGGGCAAGATGGCCATGTGTGTGGTCACCGAAGAACTGTCACGCGGCTACATTGGCGTTGGCTCCCTTGGCACCCGTTCGGAAATCGCCGGTGAGTTGATCCGGCTGGGTGGCACGGACGAACAAAAAGAACACTACCTGCCGAAGATCGCATCGGGGGAAATCCTGCCGACCGCCGTGTTTACCGAACCGGGAACCGGATCGGATCTGGCCAGTTTGAAAACCCGCGGTGTCCTTGAAGACGACGTTTACAAAATCACCGGCAACAAGACCTGGATCACCCACGCAGCGCGCTCCGATATGATGACCTTGCTGGTTCGCACCGACACGGACGAACCCGGCTATAAAGGCTTGTCCATGCTGCTTGCCGAAAAACCCCGCGGCACCGACGCCGACCCCTTCCCGGCAGACGGCATGACCGGCGGCGAAATCGAGGTTCTGGGTTACCGGGGTATGAAGGAATACGAGCTCGGCTTTGACGACTTTGAAGTCAGCGCAAGCAGTCTATTGGGTGGCGTTGAGGGTCAGGGTTTCAAACATTTGATGGCGACCTTTGAGTCAGCCCGCATTCAAACGGCGGCGCGCGCCGCCGGGGTCGCCCAGTCAGCCCTGGAGTTGGGGCTTTCTTATGCCCGCGAACGCATTCAGTTCGGCAAGCCAATTATAGAATTTCCCCGGGTCGCCGGGAAACTGGCATGGATGGCCGTTGAAACCATGGTCGCCAAACAGCTGGCTTATTTCGCCGGACGCGAAAAGGATTCCGACCGGCGCTGTGATATCGAAGCGGGCATGGCGAAATTGCTGGCCGCCCGGGTCGCCTGGTCAAACGCCGATAACGCCTTGCAAGTGCACGGCGGCAACGGCTACGCACTGGAATACCCGATCTCGCGGGTTCTCTGCGATGCCCGCATCCTCAACATTTTCGAGGGCGCGGCCGAAATTCAGGCCCATGTGATTGCACGAGGCCTGCTTGCAGGCCGCAATTAACCAAGCGATTCTTTGAAGAATGCCAGGACTTTACCCCACGCGTCCTCGCTTGCTTGCGGATGGTAGCGTTCTTCATTGGTGAAACACTGGAAAGCATGTCCGGCATCATCATAACGGTGAAAGGTGTGAGGGACGCCTGCGGCGCTCAACGCCGCGTCGTAGTCGTCAACATCTTCAGGTGACGGGGTTTGATCATCATTGCCGAAAAATCCGATGACAGGACACGTGATGTTACCGGCAAGGTCAATTGCGGGTGGAGTCCCTGGCCCCATGGACTGTTTGACCCGACCACCATAAAACACCGCGCAGGCCTTTAAATCGGGATTATGGCAGGCCCCGAGCCAGGACACCCTGCCGCCCCAGCAATGGCCAACGATGCCGATCCGCCCGGCGTCCACATCATCACGGGCTGCCAGCAAATCATAGGCGGCCTGAAGGTCAAGGGCGGTCCAGTCGTCGCGGAATGCATCGCGTTTAAGCTCCATTTCCGCTTCCTTGGGCCACCAGTGAAAGATGAATGGCACGGCCACTGCGAAGCCGTTTTCGGCAAAACGCTCGGCAGTTTTCAGGGTGAAGGTGTCGTTTTCGACGCCGGTGTGTCCAACAGGAATATGCTGGGCCAGCACCAGCCCCGGATGTGGGCCCGCGCCTTCAGGCTCGAACATAAAGACTTCCATGATGCTATCTGAAACGGCCACGGTTTCAATATGGTGCATGATCTGTCCTCCCCTTTTGCAGGACAGTAGCATGTACCCCGGAACAGCAGACACCCTTTTGGTTGCCACGGAACCAAACAGCGACAACGCCCTTCCCTTTCAAACAGACCGGATATAAGGTCTGAGCATGGTTGAAATGGACTTGTACATAACCTTCGTGCTGGCGACAATTCTGCTGATTTTGATGCCGGGACCGATCGTCACGATCACCATCGCCAACTCACTGGCTTATGGCACCCGCCATGGACTGCGCACCGTTATTGGCACCTCGAGTGCGACGACGGTGCTCCTGATCGTCGGCGGCTTTGGCATGGCTTCGGCCTTCGCGCTGCTGGCCCAATGGTTTGAATGGTTGCGCTGGATTGGCGCAGCCTACCTTATTTTCCTGGGGCTCCAGCAATGGCGGACGAAGCCCATCGTGCTTGGTGAGGGTGGCGTCAGTGCGTGGTCGAAGAAAGGCATCTTCTGGCAGGGCTTCGTGATCTCGATCACCAACCCGAAGACAATCCTGTTTTACGCCGCCTTCTTCCCCCAGTTTATGGACCCGGCCCGGGATCCGGGACCGCAATTGTTCGTTTTGAGTGTCACGTTTTTGTTTATTGCGACGTTTCTGGACAGTTGCTACGCGGTCTTGTGCGGCAGGCTGCGCCCCTTTCTTACCGACGCCAAACGTGGTCGCTTGCGCAACCGCATCACCGGTGGGCTTTTGATCGGCACCGGGTTGGCGTTGGCGTTCGCGCGAAAGACTTGAAAGCATGGTTAAACTGACAAAAATCTACACCCGCGGCGGCGATACGGGCGAAACATCCTTAGGCAATGGCACCCGCACAGCCAAGCACGACCTGCGCGTCGCCGCCTACGGCAGCGTCGATGAAACCAATGCGACAATTGGCCTGGCCCGTCTGTACACGGACGGTGAAACCGATGTCATGCTGGCACGCATCCAAAACGACCTGTTCGATCTGGGGGCCGATCTGTGCCGCCCCGGCGATGGCACGCAAGGCGAAGAAGCGCTTCGCATTGTCGATGGCCAGGTTGTGCGTCTGGAAAGCGAAATTGACACCATGAACGAAGGCCTTGAAGCATTAACATCGTTCATTTTGCCTGGTGGTTCGCCAGCCGCTGCCCACCTGCATATGGCGCGCACCGTCTCGCGGCGTGCCGAACGGCTGATTACCGAATTGATGACCATTGAGGCCATCAACCCGGCAGCTTTGCGCTACATCAACCGCCTGTCCGATCACCTGTTCCAGTTGGCCCGTTTGCAAAACGATGCCGGCAAGGCTGATGTCCTGTGGACCCCCGGTGACAACCGCTAGAGTCGATCACACTTAAACGGAATCATGACTTGATTCAGTTAAAGCGTGATCGGTTCGCTCTTGAAAAACTGATTTGAAACAGCTCCGGGAGAGGCTTTTCCGGATACGTCGATATACCAACAAAATAGGGCGCATGGCGACATTGACAGGGCCAGACTCTATCCTTATTGTGCATCTGCGAAGTAAATTTATAGAGCAGGAATTCATCAAAATATTCAGTATGTTAGCTGAATAATTTAGAGGCATTTATCAACCTCAACTCGGTCCAACTTCCAAGTCTTCGGCAGGTCATCCATGAAAGTTCTTATCGCTGTCAAACGGGTCATCGACTTCAACGTCAAAATCCGTGTTAAATCAGACAATTCGGGTATCGAGACGGCCAACGTGAAAATGTCCATGAACCCCTTTGACGAAATCGCCGTCGAGGAAGCCATCCGCCTGAAAGAGGCCGGCACTGCAGACGAACTGGTCGCAGTTTCCATTGGCACTGCCCAATCATCGGAAACCATTCGTACAGCCCTGGCCATGGGTGCCGACCGCGGCATTCTGGTTGAAACCGATGCCGAGTTACAGCCCCTGGCCGTCGCCAAGCTTCTTAAAGCCATTGTCGATAAAGAAAACCCCGGAATGGTTGTTGTCGGCAAACAGGCGATCGATGATGATGCCAATCAAACCGGTCAGATGCTGGCCGCCCTGCTCGGCTGGCCGCAAGGCACGTTTGCTTCCAAGCTTGAGCCCGCTGACGGCACCGCAACGCTGGTCCGCGAAGTCGATGACGGGTTGCAAACCATCCAGGTCAAACTCCCAGCCGTGATTTCGACGGATTTACGCCTTAATGAGCCGCGTTATGCATCGCTTCCCAACATCATGAAGGCCAAGAAAAAACCTATCGACACGACCACCCCCGATGAGCTTGGCGTCGATGTAACACCGCGGCTTGAAACCATCAACGTCGTCGAACCACCGGTACGTGAGGCTGGCGAAATCGTCGCCGACGCTGCCCAACTGATCGATAAACTGAAGAACGAGGCGAAGGTCATCTGATGAGTATTCTTGTCGTTGCCGAACACGATAATTCGGAACTGAAATCCGCCACCCTGAATGCTGTTACCGCTGCCAGTGAACTTGGTGAGGTCACCTTGCTGGTCGCAGGGCTTGATTGTGGCGGTGTTGCAGAACAAGCCTCAAAGGTCGCAGGTGTCGCCAAGGTCATCGTCGCCGATGACGCTGCTTTCGCTAACGGGCTGGCCGAAAACGTGGCCTCCCTGCTGGTTGATCTGGCCCCTGGGTACAGCCACCTGATTGCCCCGGCAACGACATCGGGCAAGAATATCATGCCGCGCGTCGCCGCCTTGCTTGATGTGGCGCAGATTTCAGAAATTTCCGCTATTGAAGGCCCGGACACTTTCATCCGCCCGATCTACGCTGGCAACGCCATGGCGACCGTCAAAACCGCCGATACGCCGAAAGTCATCACCGTTCGCGGTACCGCTTTCGAGGCTGCCGCCACAGAAGGTGGCAGCGCCGCCATCGAAGCGGTCAGTGGTGGTGGCGATCAAGGTCTGTCGAGTTTCGTAAGCCAGGAAGTGAGCAGGTCCGAACGCCCCGAACTGACCACCGCCAAGATCGTCATTTCCGGCGGTCGCGGTATGCAAAGCGGTGACAACTTCCACCTGCTTGAAAAAATCGCCGACCAGCTGGGGGCCGCCGTTGGCGCCTCGCGCGCCGCCGTTGACGCCGGTTACGTACCCAATGATTATCAGGTTGGCCAGACCGGCAAAGTGGTCGCCCCCGATCTTTACATTGCCGTCGGCATATCAGGGGCTATTCAGCATCTGGCCGGCATGAAAGACAGCAAGGTCATTGTCGCCATCAACAAGGACGAAGAAGCGCCGATTTTCCAGATTGCCGATTACGGCCTTGTCGCTGATCTGTTCGACGTGCTTCCGCAATTATCGGCAGAACTGGATAAATAACTTGAGCTTTAACTTTTAGGAAATGTCATGTCATCGGACATCAACAAAATAGGCATCATCGGCGCTGGCCAAATGGGTAGCGGTATCGCACACGTTTGTGCACTGGCTGGTCACGACATCTACCTGATGGATATCAATGAAGACAGCCTCACCGGTGCGTTGGCTGTCATCAACAAAAACATGACGCGGGCTGTCAGTAAGGACAAGCTGGCACAAGCCGACATGGACGCAGGCCTTGCACGCATTTCAACGGGGTCTTCCTACGACGGCTTCAAAGACTGTGATCTGGTTATCGAAGCGGCCACCGAAAACGAGGAACTGAAGAAAGAGGTTATCCGCGAAATCTGCAAGGTTGTTCCCGAACACACCATTATCGCGTCCAACACCTCGTCTATTTCCATAACCCGGCTGGGCGCGCAGACCGACCGGCCCGGCAAGTTCGTCGGGATGCACTTCATGAATCCGGTGCCGCTTATGGAACTGGTTGAACTGATCAGGGGTATCGCCACGGACGAAGACACCTACGCCGCCGTCCGTACCCTGACCGAACAACTGGGCAAAACCCCGGTCAACGCTGAAGATTTTCCGGCCTTTATCGTCAATCGCATCCTGCTGCCGATGATCAACGAAGCCGTTTACACCCTGTATGAAGGGGTTGGCTCCGTTCTTGCGATCGACACCTCCATGAAACTGGGCACCCACCATCCCATGGGGCCGCTGGAACTGGCCGACTTTATCGGCCTTGATACCTGCCTGGCAGTGATGAACGTGCTGCACGAAGGCCTGGCCGACACGAAATACCGGCCCTGCCCGCTTTTGGTTAAATACGTGGAAGCCGGCTGGCTGGGTCGCAAGACCGGGCGCGGTTTCTATGATTATTCCGGTGATGAGCCGGTCCCAACCCGCTAGCCAGATGCAGCGATCATGAATCTTTTCGAGCGCTATCTGACACTTTGGGTGGCGCTCTGTATTGTTGTCGGCATTACGCTCGGCCACTTCATACCCGCACCGTTTCATCTGTTGGGAAGCGCCGAGTTGTTTAGCGTCAACATCCCCGTTGCCGTGCTGGTCTGGCTGATGATTATCCCAATGCTGCTAAAGATTGATTTTGGCGCCATGCATCAGGTCAAGGAACACTGGCGCGGCATTGGTGTGACCCTGTTTATCAACTGGGCCGTCAAACCGTTTTCCATGGCCCTGCTAGGCTGGATATTTATCGGTGTCGCCTTCAGGCCGTATCTTCCGGCCGATCAAGTCGAGTCCTATATCGCTGGCCTGATCTTGCTTGCCGCCGCCCCCTGCACCGCCATGGTCTTCGTGTGGAGCAATCTGTGTGACGGCGAGCCCCACTTCACCCTAAGTCAGGTCGCCTTGAACGACGTTATTATGGTTTTCGCCTTCGCCCCCATCGTCGCCCTGCTGCTGGGTCTGTCATCAATCGTTGTTCCCTGGGAAACACTGCTTCTGTCAGTGGTTCTCTACATCGTTGTGCCGGTGATCTTTTCTCAATTGTGGCGGAAGAACCTTTTGGCTGGGGGCGGGCAGGAAAAACTGCAAACCGTCCTGCACAAGCTGGGGCCGGTCTCGCTTGTCGCCCTGCTGACAACGTTGGTCCTGTTATTCGGTTTTCAGGGTGAACAGATTATCGCCAAGCCGGTGATTATTGCGCTGCTGGCTGTGCCGATCCTGATCCAGGTCTATTTCACTTCTGGGTTGGCTTATTTGCTGAGCCGGAAATTTGGCGTCGCCCACTGTGTCGCCGCTCCCTCGGCACTGATCGGGGCCAGTAACTTCTTCGAGCTCGCCGTTGCCGTCGCCATCGGCCTGTTTGGCTTTCAGTCAGGAGCGGCGCTTGCCACTGTCGTCGGTGTGCTGATTGAAGTCCCGGTAATGCTGTCGGTGGTCAAAATCGTCAACACGACGAAGGGCTGGTACGAGGCTGGCGAGGCCGTTTCCAAAAACTGAAGGCAATGTCTGGTATGGCTCCGAACGCAGACTTCATTGCCACATTGATCAGGTGTCTGATGCAGACCCGAAGCGGGTATCATGGGCATGGGAAAATTGCGGCTTATTCATCGTCCCTGAGAACAACGTAAATCGCCGGGATGGCCAGCAACGTCAGCGCCGTCGATGAGGCGAGGCCGAAGACGAGCGAGATGGCGAGGCCCTGGAAGATTGGATCGGCGAGAATAAAGATGCCACCGATCATCGCCGCCACCGCCGTCAGGAAAATCGGCTTAAAGCGGACCGCACCGGCATCAAGCAAAACCTTGCGCAGGGGCACGCCACTGCCCTGTCCATGCTTGATAAAATCAACCAGCAGGATCGAATTACGCACGATGATACCGGCCAGGGCAATGAATCCGATCATCGATGTGGCGCTGAATGGAGCCCCGAAAATCCAGTGCCCAATCATAATACCAATCAGGGTTAACGGTACCGGCGTCAGGATCACCAGGGGAAGTTTGAAACTGCCAAACTGGCCGACAACCAGCAGATAAATTCCCAACAGGGCAAAGATAAAGGCCAGCCCCATGTCACGGAAGGTGACATAGGTGACTTCCCACTCGCCGTCCCATAGCAGCGTCAGGCCGCTCTCATCTTTGGGTTGGCCATGATAGGTGATGGTGGGCATACCGCCGTCACCCCAATCCATTTCGGCCAGCTTATCTTCAATGGCGAACATGCCATAGATGGGGGCTTCGAAGCGCCCGGCCATTTCCCCCGTTACCACAACAACGAAGTGGCCATCGCGACGGAAAAGCGGGTGCGAGGCGCGCTCGTATTTGAGATTCACAACATCGCCCAGTTCGACGATGGCACCGCTGTCGGCGGCTTCACCGGGGGCCGGAACCGGGGTCGAAAGAAGCCTTTCACCCATACTCAGGGTGCTTTTTGGCAGGCGAACGGCAATCTCAATCGGGTTTAAGCCGGAACCGCGTTGGGAATAGCCGACGCTGACGCCGCCGATCAGGGCTTCCAGGGTATCATAAAGGGCCTGCTCCTGAACCCCGTGAAATTCCAGATTTTGCTGGTCGATCTCGATGCGTAGACGCTCCGGAGGTTGACCAAGTGAATCATCAACATCGACAACAAAATCAACACTTTCAAAGGCCTGACGAACCTTCCGCGCACCTTGAGCGCGACTTTCCTGATCCGGACCATAAATTTCCGCCATCAGGGTCGCCATCACCGGCGGTCCCGGTGGAACTTCGACAACCTTGATCGATGTTCCTTCGGGAACGGCAATCCCTTCCAGAAGTTTGCGCACTTCCAGTGCAATCTCGTGGCTTTGCCGGTCGCGATCATGCTTGGGTTTCAAATTCAATTGCAAGTCGCCCATCCACGAATCCGCGCGCATGTAATAATGACGAACCAGTCCGTTGAAGTTGAACGGCATGGCCGTGCCCGCATAAAGTTGCATATTGGTCAGTTCGGGAAGGTCGCGAATGCGGTGCGCCACGTCGCTTAAAACGCGTTCGGTTTCTTCAAGCGATGAGCCTTCCGGCAGATCGACGACGACCTGCATTTCTGACTTGTTATCGAAGGGCAGCAACTTGACGGTAACCTGCTTGGTCGCAAACAAAACCATCACGGCGGCTGTCGCTATGCCGACAATCGTCAAAAACATGATCGAACGGGAGCGGCCGACCAGTAAGGGCGTCGCCAGTTTCAGGTAAAGCCGACCCAAAAAGCCCGGATCGTCACCGTCACCACCGTGGTGGCTGAGAGCTTGCGCGGTTTCCTTGTCTACGGTGTTTTTGCCCTTGAAGGTGATTTTGAATAACAGCCACGGCGTGATGATCATGGCGACGAAAAAGGAGAACACCATCGCCGCCGAGGCGTTGGCCGGGATCGGGCTCATGTACGGCCCCATCAGACCGGAAACAAACATCATCGGCAACAGGGCGGCGACGATGGTCAGGGTGGCGATAATGGTCGGGTTGCCAACTTCCGCAACCGCCTCAAGGGTCGATTGGAGTGGTTTTTTGGCACCGTCCTTGGCCCAGTGTCGAACAATATTTTCAATCACCACGATGGCGTCATCGACCATGATGCCGATGGAAAAAATCAGCGCGAACAAACTGACCCGGTTGATGGTGTAGCCCATCAGCCACGATGCAAACAACGTCAGCAAGATTGTCGTCGGCACCACCACCAGGACCACGGCGCCCTCGCGCCAGCCCAGCGCAAAGGTAACAAGCAAGACGATTGAAACCGTCGCCAACCCCAAGTGGAATAACAGTTCGTCGGATTTCTCAAGCGCGGTTGCACCGTAGTTGCGGGTGACGGCAACGTCGAGACCGCCGGGAATTAAACGCCCGCGAACCGTGTCCAGTCGTTCCAGAATATCGTCTGCGACAACAACCGCATTGGCGCCCTTGCGCTTGGCAAGGGCGATGGTGACAGCCGGAACCCGTTGCAGGACCCCGTCACGATCTTTTTCCAGATGCCAGACCCGGTGTTCGTTGGGTTTGGCCCCGACAACAACATCAGCAACATCGCGCACATAAACCGGGCGGCCGTCGCGGGCCGTGATCAGCAGCATACCGATATCCGGCACGCCTTCGAGAGTCTGCCCGGCGACGACGGGAAATGATCGTCCCTCGTTTCGGGTGTTGCCCAACAGGAACGACCGGTTGGCGTTTTTCACTTTTTCAACGAGTTGATTAAGGGTAACACCGTAGAGCGACAGTTGTTCTGGATCAGGCTCTATCCTTATTTGGCCGGGCCTGCCGCCGACAATAAATGTCAGCCCGACATCCCTTACCTTCACAAGCTCATAGAGTAATTCTTCGGCGATGTCGTACAGGGCGTTGTCGTTCCAGCGTTCGGCAACGGTGGCGGTCGGTTTCAGTGTCAGCGTTACCACCGGTACATCATTGATGCCCCTGCCGACAATCAGCGGTTCCGGGATGCCAATGGGCAAGTGGCGCATATTGGCACGGATTTCATCATGCACCCGGACGATGGCGACATCTTCGGAGGTCCCGACATCGAAACGCGCCGTCACCACCACCCGGTCATCTTCGCTTAAGGAATAGACGTGCTCGACCTCGTCGATGCCCTTGATAATGTCTTCCAGTGGTTCGGTGATCAATTCTACGGCGTCGGTTGCCTTGTAGCCGTTGGCCTGGATCATGATATCGACCATCGGGACACTGATTTGTGGTTCTTCCTCGCGCGGCAGCACCATCAGCGCAACAGCACCCATCGCCAGCGAGGCCAAAAGAATCAAAGGGGTCAGCGGGGATTGGATAAAGGCCTTTGTCAGGCCACCTGATAGTCCAAGCTTCATGGTTTATTCCGCATCCGGACGCACGAGCACATCACCCATCCTGAGCCCGGAAAGGATTTCCATATCTTCGCCCTGTCTCTGGCCCGGTTGAACAACGATTTCCGCTCCGTCCTTCAATCTTACGAACGTCAAACCAAAACGTTGAAACAGGTAATCACTGGGAACCAGTATAGCGTCCCTCATACCGGCACCGACACGAACGCGGATACGTTCGCCAACAAAGAAATCTCCCAGTCCCTGAACGCTGACATCGGCAATCACCCGCCCCTGACTGATTTCCGGATAGACCTGGCTAACCTGACCGGTCCTGGTTTGGGGATCGTCTTCCCCGACCAGCACCGGGTCACCAACTTTTATAAAACGGGCATGGCGCTCAGGAAGCTTGAGGCGCAGGACGTATCCTTGCGCGGCAATGGTGGCGATGGCTTCGCCCGGCAGGATGACGGCTCCATGAGTGACGTGGACTTTTATAACGCGACCGGCGGTCGGCGCCTTAACCAGGCCTTCGGCGCGTTGTTGCGAGACAACCGCATGTTCCGCCCTCAATGCAAGAAGATCGCGTTCGATAACATCCAGCGCCGTTTCCGCTTCATCAAGTTGTTTCTGCGCGATGGTGCCACTGGATTTAAGTTTCCGGCTGCGATCAAGTGCTGTTTGCGCCAGTTTGCGTTGGGCTGTCATTGATTGGACGCGCGCCCCAAGGGCTTTCATGCGAAGGCTTAATTTGGGGTCGGTAATGATAGCAATTTTTTGCCCTTTCCTGACCTCGCCACCTTCATCAACGACAAGCTCGCTAACCGTTCCGCCGATGCGCGCCCGGGCACTGACGACATCGACGGTTTCAACCGTGGCAAATACCGCTTTCCAGTCCTGTATAGGGCTTTTAGATACCGTCAGATCGGATTGGGCGTTTGCCGGAAATGCAGAAAGGCTCAACAATATAACGGCAACCCATGGATTTTTAAGCTTTAACATCGGCGCGCCCTCTGGCTGAAGAAACTCAAGACCTTTAATATATTAGCACTTGCTAATTTATCAAGGGATAACTATTTTACACCTACATTTAACGTCCATCACCAATCATCTTAAGGAATTGAAATATGTCTATTGATCGTCTCGTCATGGCCTTTGCCGGTGTTTTCATTCTGGCCAGCGTCGCCCTGACCCACTTTCACCATGCAAACTGGATGTGGCTGACCGTATTCGTCGGCGCCAACCTTTTGCAAGCAGCCTTCACCAAGTTCTGTCCGTTGGCGATCATGCTGAAAAAGGCCGGAGCTATCCCCGGCAAGGCGTTTGGATAAGGAAATGGAATACCCTGTGCCGTGAAGTCGTTAGATAAGCTGGAATATGCATAGCAATGTATCACTCCGGTGTCTCACCGTCGAGTACTGCTATCTAATGCATTGTTTTTAAAGGAAACTGGCGGAGAGGCAGGGATTCGAACCCTGGGTACTGTTACCAGCACAACGGTTTTCGAGACCGCCCCGTTCGACCACTCCGGCACCTCTCCGCAGTTGATCTTTCCGGCTGGTTCAATTGCCGCCGAAAATTGCCACCCATGGTCACGAGTCGGTGTTTTCTATAGCAAGGCGTAGGCCCCTGTCCAGTTTATCTGCTGCATTATTCCTGTGCCCGAAAAGGTCACCCGCTATTCCAACAGGTGTCAGGCTCTGCTCAGTATTACCTGTTAAAAGGAACCCTGGAAAATCATATTTCATGTTATAGGAAATTGATTTAAATCATAACGCGGCCATATGTGCCGTGTTAGGAAAAGCCTATTCTGCATCAACGAAACGGAGCCAAGATAATGAGCGGTCAAACCGGCCCGGTGACACCTGCACCAGCCCCCCTCGCCTACGATGACGAGGTCATTCGCAAATTTGTCGTTGCGACCATCTTCTGGGGGGTCGTCGGCTTTACCGTCGGGGTCCTGATCGCCTTTCAGCTGGCCTTTCCGGCCCTTAATCTGGACCTGGAATGGACATCCTTCGGGCGTCTGCGCCCCGTTCACACCTCGGCTGTTATTTTTGCCTTCGGTGGCAACATCCTGCTGGCAACGTCCCTTTATGTTGTCCAGCGCACCAGCCGGGTCTCCCTGTTTGGCGGTTCTGCGACGGCCCATGTGATTTTCTGGGGCTATCAGATCTTTATTGTCATGGCGGCGCTCAGTTACGTTCTGGGTTATTCGCAAAGCAAGGAATATGCGGAACCCGAATGGTTCATCGACCTGTGGCTGACCATTGTCTGGGTTATTTATCTGGTTGTCTTCGCAGGCACCATCCTGATCCGCAAGGAAAAACATATTTACGTCGCCAACTGGTTCTTCCTGGCCTTTATCGTGACCATTGCGATGCTGCATATTATCAACAATCTGGCAGTGCCGGTGTCCATGACCGGGGCCAAAAGCTACATTCTGTGGAGCGGCGTACAGGACGCCATGACCCAGTGGTGGTATGGCCATAATGCGGTTGGCTTTTTCCTGACCGCCGGTTTCCTGGGGATCATGTATTACTTCATCCCCAAACAGGCCGATCGGCCGGTGTATTCATATCGATTGTCAGTGGTTCACTTCTGGTCGATCACCTTTCTTTATATCTGGGCCGGTCCCCATCACCTGCATTACACGGCCCTGCCCGACTGGACGCAAACCCTTGGCATGACCTTTTCGGTGATGTTGTGGATGCCATCGTGGGGCGGCATGATTAACGGCTTCATGACCCTTTCGGGGGCGTGGGACAAGTTGCGCACGGACCCGATCCTGCGCTTCCTGGTAACCTCTGTCGGTTTCTACGGCATGAGCACCTTCGAAGGGCCGCTGATGTCGATCAAGGCCGTCAATGCGCTCAGCCATTACACCGACTGGACCATCGGTCACGTTCATTCCGGTGCTTTGGGCTGGAACGCCTTCATCACCTTTGGCGCCCTTTATTATCTGGTGCCCAGGCTTTGGGGCCGTGAGCGGTTGTATTCGTTAAGGCTGGTCAACACCCACTTCTGGATCGCCACCATGGGCATCGTTCTTTACATCTCGTCCATGTGGGTGTCGGGCATCATGCAAGGCCTGATGTGGCGCACTTATGATCAACTGGGTTTTTTGCAATACTCGTTCATCGAAACCGTCGAGGCGATGCACCCCTACTACATCATCCGCGGTCTTGGCGGGGTTCTGTTCCTGCTGGGCTCCCTTATCATGGTCTACAATCTGATCATGACCATAAAGGGCCGGGTTCGTAACGAGGCCCCCATGGGTGGCCAGGTGACGGCGCCAGCCGCCGCTGCAAACTAGGATCAGAGGAAAAGAAAATGCATAAAATTCTCGAAAAAAACCTGATCCTGCTGATCGGCGCCATTCTGGTTACCGTTTCCATCGGCGGCCTGGTTCAGATCGTGCCCCTGTACACCATGGAAAGCACCATTGAAAAAGTCGATGGCATGCGTCCCTATTCGCCACTGGAACTGGCCGGTCGCAACATTTATATCCGCGAAGGTTGCTACCTTTGTCACAGCCAGATGATCCGCCCTTTCCGTGACGAAGCGGAACGCTACGGTCATTATTCGCTGGCTGCTGAAAGCATGTACGACCATCCCTTCCAGTGGGGCTCGAAGCGGACCGGACCGGATCTGGCCCGGGTCGGCGGAAAGTATTCCAATGACTGGCATGTCGCCCATATGGTTGACCCCCGAAGCGTCGTCCCGGAATCGATCATGCCGGGTTATTCCTTCATGGCCGATCGCCAGCTCAGCTACCTGAACATGGATGATCATCTGTATACCCTGCGTCAGGTCGGCGACCCCTACAGCGACGATCAGATCAGAAGCGCCGTTTCGGATGTCGGCACCCAGGCCAACGGTGAAAACGGCGACGTCGATGCTTTCCTCGCGCGTTACCCAAAAGCTGCCATCGGCGATTTTGACGGTAATCCGGACAAGGTAACCGAACTTGATGCCTTGATCGCCTATTTGCAGATACTGGGGCGCATGGTCGACTTCACCACTTACAAACCCGAAATGAACAGGCGTTAGAGGAGCCCAGCCATGACTTTGGAAACCCTTTACGAAATTGCCCGCTCAACGTGGGTTATCTGGATGGTGATGCTGTTTGTCGGCATCGTGCTGTGGGCTTATTTGCCACGCAACAAGAAACGCTTTGAAGAGGATGCAAACATCATCTTCAAGGATGAAGGAAATGGAGTTTAACCATGGCAACCGTGGAAAAAGACGAATTTACCGGCACGGAGACCACCGGCCATGAATGGGACGGCATCAAGGAGCTTAACACACCGATGCCAAAATGGTGGCTGTATAGCTACTATGCCTGCATCATTTTCGCCGTTGGCTACTGGGTTATATACCCCTCGTGGCCAACCTTTTCGGATTACGCCAAAGGCATGCAGGGTTATTCGTCGCGGGCCGAGCATGACGCCGACCTGGCGGCCCAGAGGCAAAGCCGTTCACAGTGGACGGAAAAATTCGCGGCCATGGACGTTAGCGACCTTGGCGACGACCATCAATTGCTCGACTACGCCATGGCGGGCGGCAAGATTATCTTCGCCGAAAACTGCGCCCCGTGCCACGGCAACGCCGGTGCTGGCGCGCCGGGTTACCCGGTGCTGGCCGATGACGACTGGATCTGGGGGGGCACCCGCGACGCCATCCACACCACGGTCAGCTATGGGGTCCGCTCAGACCATGATGATACCCGGGCAAGTGAAATGCCCAATTTCCTGGGCGACGAGGTTCTGGAAGAAACGCAAATCGCGGATGTCTCTCACTATGTTCTTTCCCTTTCGGGCGCGGCCAGTGACGCAAGTGCAGCCGAGCGCGGAGCCGTGGTGTTTGAAGACGAATGTGCTGCCTGCCACGGCGAGGACGGCAAAGGCGTCGCTGATATGGGCGGTCCCAATCTGACCGACGGTATCTGGCTGTATGGTAAAGACACAGCGGGCATCAACGCCCAGATTGGCAAACCCCGGCACGGCGTCATGCCCGCCTGGTCGGGTCGTTTAAGTGACGTGGAAATCAAATTGGTCAGCCTGTACGTTCACTCTCTTGGTGGTGGTCAGTAAAACCTTAAGTGAACTAAGCAAAGCTTGATCCTGATATGGCTGAGGACGAACCGCAATATGCCAGCCGGGTGAAAATTCATCCGCAACGCATTGCAGGCGCTTTCCGGCGTCTGAAGTGGCTGGTTTTGGCTGCCATCATGGTGCTGTACTACGGTTTGCCTTGGTTACGCTGGGACCGTGGCCCCGGCACCCCCAATCAAGCCATTCTGGCAGATATGACGGGCCGCCGTTTATTTTTCTTTGAAATCGAAATCTGGCCCCAGGAAATCTATTACCTGACCGGACTTTTGATCGCTGGTGCCGTCGCCCTGTTTCTGATCACCGCCCTGGCCGGGCGGGTGTGGTGCGGGTTTACCTGCCCGCAAACCATCTGGACCGACCTGTTCATGCTGGTTGAGCGTTGGGTTGAAGGTGACCGCAACAAGCGGTTAAAGCTCGACCAGGCACCCTTCAGCCTGAACAAGCTTTGGCGGCGCACGGTAAAACATTCGATCTGGCTGTTGATTGCGCTTGTCACCGGCGGTGCCTGGATCATGTATTTCGTTGATGCCCCGACGGTCACTGTTGACTTCTTTACCGGCCAGGCATCCTCCACCATATACGGTTTCACCGCCCTGTTCACGGCAACCACTTACGTTCTGGCCGGTTTGGCCCGTGAGCAGGTCTGCACCTATATGTGCCCATGGCCGCGCTTTCAGGGAGCGATGTTTGACGAGCACTCGCTGATCATCACCTATGAAGCATGGCGCGGCGAGCCCCGTGGCAAGGCCAGGGAAAAAGTAAAAGATCAACTTGGGGATTGCGTCGATTGTTCTTTGTGCGTCAACGTCTGCCCGACCGGCATTGATATTCGCGACGGCCAACAGATGCAATGCATTGGCTGTGCGTTGTGTATCGATGCCTGCAATTCGATCATGAAGAAACTGGACAGGCCACCGAACCTGATCGCCTATGACTCCATTGCCAACATGAATGCCCGTGCCGAAGGCCAGCCCACATCCACGCGGCTGCTGCGCCCGCGCATCATTGCCTATAGCGTAAGCCTGCTTTTGATCTTGGGCTTGATGACCTACGGACTATCGGCGCGATCAAATCTTGAAATCAATTTGCAGCGCGACCGCTCGCCCCTGTTTGTAACCTTGTCAGACGGGAACATTCGCAACGGCTATACCCTGAAAATCCTGAATATGGAACGCCGCGACAGGGTCTTCCGTCTCAGCATTGAAAAATTACCTGAGACTTTTATAAGCGTTATCGGTTATGAAAAAGAGGGTGCGCCTGCTGTCGACTTGCCGGTCAAGGCGGACTCAGTTGGCACATTTCGGGTTTTTGTCCGCGTCCCGCCGGATCGTCTGAATGCCGCCTCGACAGATATGGAATTCATGCTCAGGGATCTGGAAAACGGTGACGTCGCCGATCAGCACACTTTCTTCTACGGCCCGAAACAATAAATTTCAGGAACGTCAAATGCCCGGCTCAAACGCCTCGTCCAGAAAACCCCTGTGGCTTCTTATCGGTGGATTTTCCATTGCTCTAATCGCCAACGCGGCGCTGGTTTATTTTGCAACCAGCAGCTGGACCGGTCTTGAGACCAAACAGCATTATGCCAAAGGGCTTGCCTACAACGACAATCTGGACGGGGCAAAACGGCAACAAGCACTTGGCTGGCAAGATAAAACAACTGTCACCTTCACAACGGCAGAAACAGTTTCAGGAACTTCAGAAATTCGTTTTAGTAGCAAGGACGGGAAAAACCTGGATGACCTTGAGGTGTGGATCCTGGCAACCCGGCCCACCAATGAAGGGTATGACCGTGAATTCACCCTTGCTGCTGCCGGTGATGGTGTCTATCGGGGCGCTTTTACCCTTCCCCTGAAAGGACAATGGGATTTTCGCATTCTGGCCCGCCGTGGCGATAGCAACTATCAGCGCGTCGAGCGGATCGTGACTCCTTAAAAGACAATGACCCTATGCCGACACTGCGGCCTTGATGTTGCCAAAGGAAGTCCCGGTGGAGAGGATTTCTGTTGTCTGGGATGCGAGGCGGCATTTGACCTGATTCAAGGCCTGGGACTACAGCGCTACTACAGGCAGCGCTCACTGGACCCCAACGAAATGGCGTTGCGCCCTGATGATGAGGGAACACCGCGAAACTACCAATCCTATGTTCGCCACAACGAGAATAACCAATGCGTTCTGCATTTGATGGTCGGCGGCTTGCATTGCGCTGCCTGCGTCTGGCTTATTGAAAATGTCCTTGAGCGCTGCCCCGGCGTGGTTTCAGCGCGCCTTAACATGACCACGCAGCGCCTGGTCGTAACATGGCGGCAAGGCGAGACAGACGCCGATACCCTTGTCGCAACCGTTTCCGGCCTTGGTTACCGACTGGCCCCATACGACCCAGCCCTGCTTGAACACGAAAGCGCCAGCCGCCAGAATGCCCTGTTTCGGGCCATGGCCGTGGCCGGGTTTGCTGCTGGCAACGTCATGATTCTGTCGGTTTCCGTATGGTCAGGCAGCGGCGATGATATGGGTCCTTCAACCCGCAGTTTGCTGCATTGGCTATCTGCCCTGATTGCTTTGCCCGCGACGATTTATGCAGGGCAGCATTTCTTCCGTTCGGCTATACGGGTGCTACGCCGGGGAACAACCAACATGGATGTGCCCATATCACTGGCGTTGATCATAACGGCGGCAATGAGCCTGTTTGAAACCATTCGCGGGGCAGAGCACGTTTATTTTGATTCCGTCCTGACCCTGCTGTTCTTCCTGTTGGTCGGACGCACGCTCGACATGCGGGCTCGCGGTCGGGCCCGCGCCGTGGGCGAGCATTTGCTGTCCCTTTCCGCAACCGCCCTGAGCGTCCTTGAAGACGATGGCACAACCACCGTCATGCCGCCTGATCAGGCCCGGCCCGGGATGACGGTCCTTGCCGCCGCCGGGGAACGTATCGCCATTGACGGCGTCGTCTGTGAAGGCATAAGCGAAGTCGACCGCTCCCTCATTAGCGGTGAAACCCTGCCTTGTGTGATCCGCCCCGGTGACACTATTGAAGCCGGGGCGCTAAATGTGGCTGGCCCCCTGAAAATCAAGGTCACGGCAGTGGGCGAGGACACTCTGCTTTCAGGCATCGTCCGGTTGATGGAGGCTGCCGAACAGTCAAAATCCCGCTACGTCACCCTGGCTGACCGGGTTGCCCGTCTTTACGCCCCGGTCGTCCACCTGCTCGCTTTGCTGACCTTTACCGGATGGATGGTTTTGACCGACATCGGCTGGCAACAGGCTTTGCTTTACAGCGTCGCCGTTTTGATTATCACCTGCCCGTGCGCACTTGCTTTGGCCGTGCCGACCGTACAGGTCGTCGCCAGTGGACGACTATTCAGGCAGGGTATCTTGCTTAAAAGCGGTACGGCCCTGGAACGCCTGGCCCGTGTCGATAAGGTCGTCTTCGACAAAACCGGAACCCTGAGCACGGGGAAACCGGAGTTGTTGAACAGTGACGCAGCCCCCGAAGACCTTGAATTGGCCGCGTCAATGGCCGCCAATTCAAAACACCCGCTATCACGTGCCCTCGTGCGGGTGCTGCCCGCCGCCCAACCGGCATCCGGGGTCATTGAAATTCCCGGCCACGGCTTAAGCCTGACCACCGCTGATGGCGACGTCCGCCTTGGTCATCGGGACTGGTGTGGGCCTGACGGGACCAGTGTTTCAGACAATCCTGAATTGTGGCTTTGCCAACCGGGCAAAGAACCGCAGCGCTTTGAATTTTCCGACAGCTTGCGTCCTGACGCGGCTGACGTGATTACGTTCCTAAAAGCCGAAGGCCTGGCCCCGGAGTTGCTTTCGGGTGACCGTAAGGCCGTTGTCGCCCAGGTCGCAGGAGCCCTAACAATGGACAGCTGGCAAGGCAAAGCCCTGCCCGCAGACAAGGTCGCCCGCCTTGAGGAATTAAAAGCGGCGGGGCTTCATCCGCTGATGGTTGGGGATGGCCTTAATGACGCACCGGCACTGGCCACCGCCTGGGTATCACTGTCACCATCGAGCGCATCTGATCTGGCCCAGAATGCCGCCGATATTGTTTTTCAGGGCGAGCGTCTGCAACCGGTCATTCTGGCCCTTAAGATAGCCCGGCGTGCCGAGACGCTGGTAATACAGAACATCGGCTTCTCATTGATGTATAATATTGTGACCATCCCGCTTGCGATGTCGGGTTATGTGTCGCCATTGGTGGCGGCCATTGCCATGTCATCATCATCGCTGGTTGTCATCGTCAATGCACTCAGGCTGACAAGGAATTAAAAGACAGAACCCATGGATATCCTGTTGTACCTGATCCCGATTGCCTTGCTGCTGGGTATCGCAGCACTGATCGCTTTTTTGTGGTCGCTGAAATCAGGCCAATACGAGGACATGGAAGGGGCCGCCAACCGTATTCTGTTTGATGATGATGACAGCCCTAAACAGGGCGAGACAGATAAAGACTGATTTTTTCTTCTCCCGGCTACGGGCTCTATGGCAAGTTTAAGCATCCTCAATAAATCAGACTGACGAAACTTACTTCGATCGAGCCGAGCCACGCTTGGCGGCGGAAAAGTTTCCGGCCCCGGCGCTGACACTGGGGCCTTTGATGGAAAGTGCGCCCGGATCAAATTTGCCCGGTCGGAATTTTTGCGTTTCCTGATCGGCATTTTCGGAGCGCTTTCTGGTTTTCTGGGCCGCTTTCGCTTTTGCCCGCTGGCGGGCTTTTGCTTTGGTCATATCTTATTGGCCTTTTTTAAAGATGTTCTTTTAGCCTGGGCATCAGTTCGACAAAATTGCACGGCTTGAAACGGGCATCAAGCTGGTGGACAAGAATTTCATCCCAGGCATCCTTGCAGGCCCCCGGCGACCCCGGCAGGGCAAACAGATAAGTGCCCCCGGCGACCCCGGCGGTGGCGCGGGACTGGATCGTCGATGTCGCAATTTTCTGAAAACTGACCCAGCGGAACAATTCGCCGAAACCCGGAATCTCCTTCTCGTAAACTTGCGCGAAGGCTTCCGGCGTGATGTCGCGACCGGTCACA
>JACNJU010000115.1 GCA_014382375.1 Rhodospirillaceae bacterium | reverse complement strand
GGGCTCAGCGCGGCATTTTCCTAGTGACGAGCTCGAAAAACCCATTTCCGTTTCCGATTGATTTTCAAAAATTCCGCCCGTAAGGCGCGGAACCATTGACGTTTGAGGATATCACTCTCGAACCGCAATCGGAAATGGCCCTGACTACACAAACGGAAACGCCCCAATTTCTGGGAAGAAAGAACCTATGACTGCAAACATCATCAACACCGGCGACAAAATTGAAATGGTCACCGCTGGCAAACTTGCCTGCCACCCGGACAATCCGCGCCGGGGTGATGTGGATAGTATCCGCGAAAGCATTTCTGCCAACGGGTTCTATGGGGCCTTGGTGGTGCAGCGTTCAACCGGGCACATCCTTGCAGGCAATCACCGCTTCATGGCGGCACAGGCCGAAGGACTGGAAAAGTTCCCGGTCATCTACGTGGATGTGGATGACGATGAAGCCAAATACATTCTGGTGGTCGACAACCGGTCATCTGACAAAGCTGAAAATGATCAGGAAATTTTAGCAGCCATTTTGCAAGGGCTTGAGTCCAGTGAACAAGGGCTTATCGGCTCGGGCTATTCCGATGCAGACCTTGCTGGTTTATTGGCTGCAGTGATGGCTGATGGCGAAGCTCTTGAAGGCGAAGATGATATTCCGGAGACGCCTGAAGAGCCTGTTACGCGCCCCGGGGATTTATGGACCCTTAGAAACCACCGCTTGATTTGCGGTGACGCGACTGTCGCCACCGATGTGGAGCGATTGTTGGGCACGGTCAAACCGCTCCTCATGGTCACGGACCCGCCTTACGGCGTTGAGTATGATCCGTCATGGCGCAACCAAGCTGGTGCCACTGCAACCAAACGGGTTGGGAAAGTGTTGAATGATGACCGCGCAGACTGGCGCGAAGCCTGGGCCTTGTTCCCGGGTGACGTTGCTTATGTCTGGCATGGCGCGTTGCATGCGACCACGGTCGCCGAAAGCCTTGAGGCGTCGGGCTTTAATGTCCGATCTCAAATCATCTGGGCCAAGGAGCGTTTGGTGCTGAGCCGTGGAGATTATCATTGGCAGCACGAGCCTTGCCAACCTGCCGGCACAATGGTGCAGAAGGTTACTGAACGAGGTTCTGGCTCTCAGCCCGCACAGATCGAAGATGTTCCCATTGAAACGCTCAAGGCTGGGGACTTTGTTGTCTCATATAATTCATATGAGAGCGTTGTCCGTCGCCGTGGTCGGAAGATCACCCGTTTCGGTAGCCGACAATTTGTGGGTTTCATGCATCATATTTCGGCTGCTGGGCGCGTTACACGGGCCACACCGGAACACAGATTCTCTGTCCGCTTGAACCCTGACGCAGCTGATAAACAAGTGGTATATTTAATGCGACGAGGTGATTGGTGGCGGGTTGGACGAGTTAGACTATTCAATTCACGAGGGTTTGGCCTCGCAACTCGCCTTGCCGATAACAAGGCTGAAGAAGCCTGGGTGGTTTCTGTTCACGATACGGCTTGCGATGCACAATGTGTAGAACAAATACTGTCTTGCAAATATGGCATTCCGACAACCCATTGGGAGATTGATAACTGGGCAATAAAACCTGAACAGCAGCGGTCGGCAGAGATGATTGCCAATATATATTCCTGTCTTGATCTGAGTGCCCTCACAGCAAGGGCAACTTTATTACTGCGTGACCACCGTCTTGAGCGGGAGCACCCGTTTATAACTAGGTGTCATAAACTGATGTTCTCACGCAAAGCGACACGCCGCGTCAGGGCCTGCAATGTGTTTGCAAGCATCATGCAAATTCCCATCCCAACAACAGGTGATGAATTTGATTGGGTTACGGTTACAGGAAACGATGCGGCACCGTTTAGCGGCCAAGTCTATTCTATGGATGTAGATAAAGATCAGCACTATGTCGCAGATGGATTAATCACCCATAACTGTTGGTATGCCGTCAAAAAGACCGGCAAAGGCCACTGGGCAGGTGATCGCAAGCAGACAACGCTCTGGCAAATACCAAGCCGGGACCAAGACAGTGTGACCATTCATGGCACACAAAAACCGGTAGAATGCATGCGTCGACCTATCTTGAATAACTCAAGTCCGGGACAGGTGGTCTACGAGCCCTTCATGGGATCTGGAACAACGTTGATAGCGGCGGAAAGTACGGGCCGCGTTTGTTGCGGCTCTGAGTTGAGCCCGGCTTATGTGGACGTCGCAATATTGCGTTGGCAAAACATAACAGGTGAAAAAGCAATACTGGATGGTGATGGCCGTTCGTTTGAAGAAATTAAGGAAGGAAGGCCCACCACATGAAACAGTCAAAACAAATGTCTTTGCTGGAATCACTCACCAACGTCGCCGTTGGATATGGCGTTGCCGTATCGGCTCAGATTTTGGTTTTCCCAATATTTGGGCTCGACGTGCCCCTCTCTGACAATCTTGCCATTGGTGCTATTTTCACCGGCATTTCGATTGTGCGCAGCTTTACCTTGCGCCGGGTGTTTGAAGAAATCCGGTTCCGCAAGGTCTGGGTGTAAAGATTGTTAAATGGAATTTTTCTTCTTACCCAGTTCAAAGGCCTCGATGAGGGCGTCCTTAATCGACCAAACACTGACATCGTGAAAATCAAGGCTATCGCTCTTGCGCGTTTCTAAAGTTACAATTTGAAAATGGCGTTGAGCAATTTCCGTCAGGGCGAGGTTAATGGTGTTGGTCATGATGTGCTCCGATTAAAACTGTTCTGTGAATGCGTAGAATCGGACGACTTTGCCATCTCGTAACGCGATGTTGGCAATGGTGGCATCCAAATCGATGTGGTCGGTGTTGATCATATCTAATGCCCGTTTACCGGTCTTGCCAGTGTGATGAGAAATATAATGTTCGATCAGTTCCAGCAGTTCGCTTTCGCTAGATGCTCGGTTCCAGGGGCGCGGTATTTCTGTGCTGCCGTCGTTCATTAAAATAGCAATGTTGGTCATAATTATTCCTTCTGGCTCAATCAATTGGTTGAATCAGTAACGCTCTAAAGCGGCCATACATCAACGTTAATAGACTGTAATTAATAAGATTTATGGCAAACCATGGCTGAAACCGCTCAATCCGCTGATGTGCTAGCGAAGTTGCTCGACATCACTGAACGCCGTGTCCGTCAGCTCAGTGCTGAAGGCATCATTCCAAAGGTTGCGCGCGGTCGCTACGAAATGGTCGGCGCAGTGCGCGGCTATATTCGTTATCTGCGCGAGCTCTCCCTAAAGGGTGAAGTCGGCCCTGCTGATTACGGCACTGGGCGCGCCCGCCTGGTTAAAGCCAAAGCGGATCTGGCCGAAATGGAAGCCTCACAAATGCGGGGAGAATTGTTACCGGCTCCCGATGTGAAACGGGCATGGACGGATATCGTGGCGCTCATGCGGGCACGACTGCTGGTGCTGCCCGACAAAATAGCACCGGTGGTTTATGAAACGACAAGCATCGCCCAAGCCAAAGACGTCATCAAAAAAGCGGTCTTTGAAGTCCTCACGGAAATCGCCACCACCGACGTTGAAATCTCCTCTCGCCCTGACGGTGACGGCAGGTTTGAAGACGACGGTGATGAGCGCGCTGAAAGCAGCAACGCCGCCGCCAAGCCTAACGATCAGCCAATGGGCAGATCAAAACAGAAAACTAAGCTCTGAATCAAGTTCAGAGCCGGGCCAATGGCATACGGACAGAGCTGAATATCAACGTGGCATTATGAATGCCGTTTCTGACGCCTCTGTGGAAACAGTGGTGGTCAAGTCATCGTCCCAGGTGGGCAAGTCTGAAATTGGCCTCAACATGGTCGGCTTCCATGTGGATCAAGACCCGGCACCGATCATGGTTGTCTTGCCAACGGAACGAGATGCTGAATCCTGGTCCAAGGACCGGTTCGCACCCATGGTCCGCGACACAGAATGTCTACGGGACAAATTGTCCAACCCTAAATCGCGGGATGGATCCAACAAGATCCTGCATAAGAAATTTACCGGTGGGCAGCTGACCCTGGTTGGCTCGAACGCGCCTTCTGGCCTGGCCATGCGCCCGATCCGGATTTTGCTTTTTGACGAAGTGGATCGCTACCCGGCCAGTGCTGGAGCCGAGGGTGACCCAGTTAATCTGGCCAAGAAACGCACAATCACTTTTTGGAACCGCAAGATCATTATGGTCTCCACCCCGACCATTAAGGGGGTGAGCCGGATTGATGCGGCTTGGGAAGAGAGTGACCAACGACGGTTTTGGGTGCCTTGTCCAGATTGCGGCGAACATCAGGTCTTAAGTTGGGAGCAAGTTCGTTGGGACAAAGATAAGACCGGTAAGCATTTGCCAGAAACGGCCCATTATGTCTGCCAGCATTGTGGCGTGGTCTGGAGCGATCCAAAACGCTGGGCAGCGGTTCGCTTTGGCGAATGGCGAGCAGAAAAGCCCTTTGCCGGGGTTGCCGGGTTTCATCTGAACGAGATTTACTCCCCTTGGGTAAAGCTTGGCGAGATGGCTCGGGCGTTTTTATCTGCCAAGGCTCAAGGTGCCGAAGGGATGAAAACCTTCGTCAATACTTCCCTTGGTGAAACTTGGGCAGAAACCGGTGACGCGCCTGACTGGCAGAGACTTTATGATCGAAGAATGCCTTGGAAGACAGGCACGGTTCCAACCGGAGGCTTGTTCTTAACGGCTGGTGCTGATGTTCAAAAAGACCGTATTGAAGTT
>JACNJU010000160.1 GCA_014382375.1 Rhodospirillaceae bacterium | reverse complement strand
GAAAAGGTAATTGAAGCCTATCTGGGCGGGGCATAAAAAAGATGCTTTTAGAAGTCAGAAACATTCACGTTCATTATGGTCAGGTCGCGGCGCTCAAGGGGGTATCTCTTGAAGTCGGGGAAAATGATTTTGTCACTTTAATTGGTTCTAACGGAGCTGGAAAAAGCACTACGTTAAGAGCCATTTCAGGTCTCGATCACCCAAGCGCCGGTGAGATTATTTTCGCCGGAGACCGCATCGATCATTTGTCTGCTGATAAAATATTAAGAATGGGCATTGCTCATGTGCCCGAAGGTCGCCGTGTATTCAAGGATTTGACGGTAACTGAAAACCTTCTCCTTGGCGCCTTTACCCGCGATGACAAGGAAGGCGTTAAAAGGGATCTTGATCGCACGTTTGATCGTTTTCCAAGATTGAAGGAACGTTACAATCAATCCGCCAGAACCATGAGTGGTGGCGAGCAGCAAATGCTCTCCATTGGTCGCGCTTTGATGTCAAACCCCCGCGTTCTTTTGCTTGATGAACCATCCCTTGGCCTTGCCCCCAACATTGTTAAGGACATTGCCCGCATTATGGTTGAGATTAACAAGCAGGGTGTATCCATTATCCTGGTTGAGCAGAACGCTGAGCTTGCCTTGGAGTTAGCGCGCAAAGGCTATGTTCTGGAAACAGGAAATGTGGCGCTGGAAGGCGAGGCGAGCGGCCTGATGGACAATGATCACGTTCGCAAAGCTTATCTTGGTATTTAATTCCGGTGCACTAACATAGCTGTAAGGCATACTGCCCCCAGCAAACGTCTCATATCATTCATAACTTGAGGGCATTCATCCCCCCAACGTTCGAGCGCATTTCGGGTCGGGTTGCGCTCCGCATTTTGGGCACGTTCAAGGTAGCCGACAGAGACTGCTTCATCATCAACAAGTTCCGCCAATTTTCTTAGGATCACCGCAAGTTCTGGATTGGTTGCACCAAACGCCTGTTGCCGAAGGTTCAATGCCCTGGCAAGGTTTTCCATTCCTTCTGCTTTTCGATTGTTGCTTACTTGCACCATAGACAGATTAAACGCCGTAATTGCTTCCGCACCATCGATCCAGTTGCAGTAGCGTTTGCGATTATGTTCCGTGAAATGGTCCTGATGGCGGACTTCCAGGCGATGGTGAAAAATAGAACTCCTGGCTGTTCCGCTGACTTCCATGGATGATGTCCAGGCTCTGGCCTTTTGCCATCCCTCAAGGGTGCGTTTGAAGGCGTCCTCAGCCTTATCAGGGTTTTCATTCAGGGCATACACCAGTCCGGCATTATTCAAAGAGGTAAAATACCTTGGGTCTTCGGTGGGTAATATCTGGACTAATTCAATTGATTTTTGCCAAAGACGGGATGCTTCGAGAGTGTTTCCGGATAGATAGGCTTTTTGGGCCTCAAAGGCGTTTAATTCCCATGATAATTCGCCCGATTTTACAATTTTACTAGCCTGATCAACCATCAAGGTCGGCATTTCGGAAAAGTCGATTTTTTGTGCAACTTGCTTGCCTTATCAGAAAATTTAATGATCACAGTCTCCTGTACCAGTGGGGCGTTTGCAAGGTACAAAACAAAATTGAAAAGTATTCTATGATTTCAATACATTGGAAGTTTTTACATACCGTGTTGGCTTGCGTTATTTAGGCAGGCACAAAAGCCCTAAATAGACCACATAACACTAATATACCTTAAATTGGATTTAAACTGGTCAGTATCTCAATAAAATGGTTTGAATTGGCGTGGTGTCGTTGTTAATATCTTATGGAATTCAATCACCGAAGGTCCAAATTAAAGGCCAGCAATGGTTTTTTTTAGAAGGGTACCAATTACAACCAGGCAGGAGTCAGTCCATTATGCCACGCGATCCTAAACATGATATTCTTTTTGAGCCGCTTCAGATTGGCCCAAAGACAATTAAAAACCGTTTTTATCAGGTTCCCCATTGTATTGGCGCCGGTTCCGAAAAGCCCGGGACCCAGGCAGCTAACCGTGCCATGAAGGCAGAAGGGGGATGGGGAGCTTGCTGTACAGAGTATTGCTCCATTCATCCTGAATCAGATGATACCCATCGCGTTTCGGCTCGTTTGTGGGACGAAGGTGATGTGAAAAACCTGCGCCACCTGAACGACTCGCTTCACAAACATGGCGCCCTTGGCGGTGTTGAGATGTGGTATGGCGGTGCGCACGCGCCAAATATGGAATCCCGTGCGGTTCCTATTGGACCGGGAAGCAGTGCATCAGAATTTGAATACCTGACATTTTCCCATGAAGCGGATGAAGACGATATCAAATATCTTATCAATTTGTACGTAGAGGCCGCCAAGCGTGCCGTGCAAGCTGGCTTTGACATTGTTTATGTGTATGGCGCTCACAGCTATCTGCCCCTTCAGTTCCTGTCAAAATACTACAACAAACGTACAGATAACTATGGCGGATCCCTTGAAAATCGCGCCCGTTTTTGGCTGGAATGTCTTGAAGGCGTTAAAAATGCCATTGGCGGTGAAGCCGCTCTGGCGACGCGTTTTGCAATCGACACCCTGTATGGACCAGATGGCATTGAAGCCGGGGACGACGGTCTGAAGTTTGTTGAAATGGTCGATAAGCAGGGCTTGCTGGATCTGTGGGATATCAACATCGGTGATATAGCCGAATGGGGTGAAGATGCCGGCCCGTCGCGCTTTTACAAAGCGGGTCACCAGCGCCCCTGGACCGATGAAGCAACCAGAATCGCTAAGGTTCCTGTCGTCGGCGTTAGTCGTGAAACCAGCCCGGATGATATGGCTGCTCGTATCCGTGAGGGCCGTCTGGACCTCATCGGTGCGGCTCGCCCGTCCATCGCAGATCCGTTCCTGCCCAACAAGATTGATGAAGGCCGTGTCGGCGACATTCGTGAATGCATCGGCTGCAACGTTTGTATTTCCCGTTGGGAAATCGGTGGTCCTCCAATGATCTGCACCCAGAACGCCACTGCCAACGAAGAATATCGTCGTGGCTGGCATCCTGAAATTTTCACCAAAACCGCAAGCGAAGATTCTGTCCTTGTTGTTGGCGCAGGTCCAGCGGGCATGGAATGTGCCCGCGTGCTTGGAGAACGTGGTTATGACGTTCATATCCGTGAAGCAGATACGGAAACCGGCGGTCGGGTTCGTAAAATTGTCAAATACCCCGGTCTTTCAGAATGGGCGCGTCTGCAAACCTATCGCCAGATTCAGCTTGATGGTTTGAAAAACGTAGAAGTTCATACCGGCGTCGGCAAGATGACAGCCGATGATGTTCTGAATTATGGTGCTGAAAAAGTCGTTATTGCGACGGGCTCACATTGGGCTACCGATGGCACCAACAGCATCACCCATGATCCAATTCCGGGTGTTGATGCATCCCTGCCGTATATCGCAACGCCTGAACAGGTAATGATGCAAGGCAAGGATATCGGTGACAATGTGGTCGTTCTTGAAATGGACGGCTACTTTACCGGCATTTCCATTGCAGAATATCTGCGTGACCAGGGTAAAAACGTTACAATTGTTACCGGACTGGGCGGCGTTGCTCCTTACACCCACTTTACCCTGGAGGCCCCCAACCTGCATCGTATGATGCATGAGAAGGGTATCAAGGGCATTACTTCTTCCTGGGCTGAAAGTGTCTCTGAAGGGGAATTGACCATCTTCAATCTGTATCGTGACGGCTACAAACGCTACGCCGAACCGGTAACTGGCCAACTGCCTCGCGATGCTGGCACCCATGTCGATATCATCAAATTTGATTCACTGGTTGTCGCCACGGGTCGAATTGCCAACAACTCTTTGTATCGCGAATTGCGTGCTCGCAAGGACGAATGGGCGGACAATGACATCGGGGGCATCTATCAGGCCGGTGATTGCTTTGCTCCGCGTTTGTTGGCTGATGCTATCTTCGATGGCCATCGTATTGCCCGTGAATTTGAATCCAAGAACCCGCAGTTTGCGCAGCCATGGATTCGTGAACGTCAGGTTTGGGGCCATGAAACATATCCAAAACTGACTGACCGGGAAACTCAAGTCTAATTCACCAGCTTTGATTTGACGACTGGGGCGGTGATTCAAAAGATCAGAATCACCGCCCCATTTCTTCCATTTATTTATATGTTTTCAGGGATGTTTCGTGGAGACTCGTGAAGTTTTTTGGGGGCTTGGCACGCCTCAGCTCCTTTTGTTTTACGGCTTTGGTATTGCCGCCATGGCCGTATTCGCATGGGGCGTCTGGCGTCATATATCCAAATACCGTCACGGTTCCCCGTTACCCCAATCCCTTAATATTTATAGCGGCATCAAACGGATGGTTGGGGATGTGCTTTCCCACCGCACTTTGCGCCGCCGCGATACAATGGCCGGCTTGGCACACGCGGGAATTTTTTTAGGATTTTTATTAGGTTTTATCGGCACGGCCCTGATTTTTCTGGAAACCGATATTCTCAAACCGCTCTTTGGCGTTACCTTCTGGAAGGGCTGGTTCTATCTGGGGTTCAGCCTGTCTCTCGATCTGGGGCATTTGGCAGCCGTTCTTGGCATCATATATATGATGTGGCGGCGCGGCTTTCTGGGGCTTTCCAAACTTGATTACATGCGCAGCTATCGTGGCGAAACCGATATGCGCCCGGCCGCGTCTGCCTGGAAAATTGAAGACTGGTGTTTTATTTCATTTTTGCTGGCTATCGAACTAACCGGGTTCACACTTGAAGCAGCACGTCTATTGGTCGATCAAACGCCTTGGGCGGCATGGTCTCCTGTCGG
>JACNJU010000169.1 GCA_014382375.1 Rhodospirillaceae bacterium | reverse complement strand
TTCGGTATGTCTTGTCAGGGTTCAGGATCGGTCCCTTGCTGAGAGGGAGATAATCGCTGAAGGGCGCCTTGATGGGAAGTTTGCTCAAGGGGCCAATGAACTCACTGCCCATGCCCAACGACCATTCATATTCTCCGGATAAACCCGTTACCGGGTAGGCTTCCAGATACCATTTAAACCCCTGCTTCCTATAAAGGGCATCGATATCTTTATTGGCAAATGTCTTGATGCCTTTGCCATAACTGGCAATGAGTGAATTAATAAGAGCGTGAATTGATACGTTTTGGGCAAAACCGATTTTAACAGAAAAGACGACAAGAAAGGCCATGAACAGAATCTTGATAGATTTCAGCAAGGATTTCATCGTTCAAAAGACCTGTTCCGTTTTATGAGTAGCGCCGATTGTTAATGAGGAATCAAGGTACTATGATGGATTGTCCAGACAAGATATTCAATAGTCGCCGTGTTTTTAAAAAGTGTCCTAGGGAGGCTTAAGGTGGACAAGTTAAGGCGTTTCTGTTCAACAACCATCCTCCTGATTTTCGGGTTCATCCTGACGTGCAATACGGCACTTTCAGCCGACCCCATGGAAATTACTGTCGCAATTGATCGCGGCAATCCACCGTATGCCCTTGATGGTATAGATGGGCAACCAAGGGGATTGCTGGTTGATATATGGAAGTTATGGGGCAAGACGACCGGAATTAACGTCAAGTTCAAGCAATCTTCCTGGGCTGAAACCTTAAGTAATCTGAGAGATGGCAATGTCGATGTTCACATGGGCATGTTCAAGAATGAAAAGCGGGCAGAATGGATCGCGTTTACCGAGGCCTTTCATGAGATAAAGTCTGCAATTTACTTTCTGACGGAAAGAGACAGGGCAGGAACGCTTCCCGATTTTAGCAAAGCAAGGGTGGGGGTTGTCGCCGGGACGTTCCAGGAACAATACCTGAAGGACCAATACCCGGATGCCCTGGTTACTGGCTTTGAGGGAAATGAGGAATCGATACGCGCCCTGGCCCTGGAAACAATAGACTACGTCACGGGTGTGCCGCCCACGTTTGAGGCCCTGTTGGAGCAACTTGGCTATAGGCGTGAAGTGACGCGTGGTGCGGATGAATTGATCAGCAACACCTTGCATGTTGGCGTAAAAAAAGAAAACTCGGCCCTTTTGGAAATCATAGAAAAGGGCTTCGCTGCCATCGATTTTGAAAAATTGGCGGAGATTGATAAATACTGGCTGCCAAATCAGGTCGACCGTTTTTACAGAAAAGAGACGGATGCCATAGAGCTTACGCGCGAGGAAGAGGAATGGCTCGCGGTTCATCCATTTCTTCGCTTCGCAGTTACCGACTTTATTAAACCTGTCGATATCGTCAATAAAGACGGCACCTACACAGGCCTGAATGCAGACTTGATAGCGCTTTTGAATAAAAAACTGGGAACAAGAATTGTACCTGAATTTTTTAACAAATGGAGCGATGTTGTCGATTCAGCACTGTCTGGGAAGGTCGATGGTGTGTTCAGTTTTTCCAGGACTCCCGAGCGCGAACAGCATGTGCTTTTTACCAGGCCCTATGCGTATGATCCAATTGTTGTCATCACCCGACAGGACAACCATGAAATCAATTACTGGAGCGATCTTGAAGGAAAAAGAGTTTCAGTCGTTAAAGGCTTTTCGGTCGTAGGCGAGACACAAGCCCAAGTGGGGGACGGTGAAGTCATAGAAGTTGATGAGGCTTCCAAAGCCTTAAGATTGTTAGCGCTAGACGAAATCGATGCTCATGTCGATTTTCTGCTCCCCTATGGCAACACCCTGAAGGAAAGCGGTGTTACGGGCCTGAAAATTGCTGATGCCCGAAATACGGAAAGCGGTTCATTTAGAATTGCCGTTCACAAAGACCAGCCCATCCTGTTTTCAATAATCCAGAAGGGCATGAACGCGTTGACGCGTGCAGAACTTGCTGTTCTGGAATTTAAGTGGATGACGCCACGACAAAAACAGGACCTGATTCAGGAACAACTTAACCTGACGCCGGAAGAACGCCATTGGCTTGATCTTCATGACACCATCAACGTTGGTATGATGAGTGACTGGCCGCCCTTCAGTTTTGTTGATGACAACGGCATTAAAAGTGGGATTAGCCCAGCCTTTGTCGAAGCAATCAATGAAAGGCTGGGTGGCCGTTTGAAACTCAGCCCCGGCTCATGGAAAGATCACCTTGAAGATTTGAAAGAAGGCCGGATTGACGCGCTTCTGGATTTGACGCCAAGCATTGCGCGCCGGGAAATTTATGATTTTACCAAACCGTACCTGAACATCCCACATATCATCATTGGCCGAAAAGATGCTGACTTCCTGAATAACGAGGAAGATTTGAAAGGGAAAATCCTCGCCCTGGAAAATGGCTTTGGCAACGTCAACTACTTCCGTGAAAACTACCCGGATGTCATTGTCAAGGAGTTCAAGGACACGAGCGCGGCCCTTGGGGCCGTCTCGCGCGGTGAGGCAGAGGCGTATGCCGGCAATCGGGCCGTGGCGACCTACTTTATGGAAAAAGAGGTGATCCTTAACCTCAAGGCGCATGGTCGATTGAATAAATCGGGTTCCGTTCTGGCGATTGGTGTGCGTAAGAACTGGCCTGTTCTTACCAGCATCCTGCAAAAAGCCCTGGATGACATTGGTCAGGATGAAAGTCGTGCAATCCTGAGAAAATGGGTGGGAGCACCTGAAAGTGATACTGGGAAAAGTCCGCTTGCCCTTTCAGACGAAGAGAATGCATGGCTGAAAGATCATGAAACAGTCCGCGTCATGGTCGGATCGTGGCCCCCATTTCATTTCATGGAAAATAACGAGGCCAAAGGCATGGCCCTGGATTTTGTACGGGCAGCTTTGGTCAAGGCGGGTCTGAAAATTGAATATGTTCCGATGGGTTGGGCTGATGCCCTCAAGAGCATATCAAATCTGGAACAGATAGACCTGTTGCCGACAATTGCCCATAATCAGGAGCGTGAGAAACTTGTCGATTTCACAGGTCCATATCTATCATTTCCCCGTGTTATTTTTGCCCGTAAAGACGATGATTCCATTGAATCATTAGTCAGCCTGAAAGGCCGCACGGTAGCCGTCGAGAGAAATTTCATTACCCAAAAGCTGCTGGAAAAGGATCATCCGCAAATAAATCTTCTGATTGTTGATTCCAGCATAGATGCTTTGGAAGCCGTATCCTTTAATCAGGCTGACGCTTTCGTCAGCAATTTGGCTGTCGGAAGTTATTTGATCGGCGAGTTGGGACTGCTCAATCTCAAGGTAGCCGCGCCCACCAGCTACAAAAATGACGTTCAATCAATGGGGGTGCGTAAGGATTGGCCTGAACTAACATCGATCCTGAAGAAAGCGCTCGCTGCACTGTCGGAAACTGAAAAACGTAACATCCGGGATCGTTGGATCAGTGGCAATGCCAGCCTGGATACAGATAAAACCGAAATTAACAGTAAGGACCTTGTTATACAGATCGGAGGTGGCGTTGCCGCCATGGTCGGTCTGCTGGTGATGATGATTCTGGCAATGAGGCTCCTTGAAGGGAAAGATAATTCTCGCCTCTACCAATCGCGAGAGCTGAAGGGCTTGGGGCTGATTATGATCGGCCTGTTCCTTTGTGTGGTTGTCCTTTCGGCCTGGTACACGGTCCAGAGCGTTGAAGAAAGAACGCGTCGTGATATTGGTCATTCACTACAGACAATCCTGCACAGCACGCATGAGGCGCTGAAACTGTGGATAGAGCGAAAACAAACCGACCTTGAAACCATTGCCCAGTCATATGGCGTGCGCACCCAGATCAGGAACCTTCTGGCGGTTCCGCGCGAGCCGGAAAAACTGGTGAAAAGCAGTGAACTCTTCCAGGTTCGCAACATGATGGAGACGGAAAAAGACAGAATTGGGGTCTCCGGTTTTTTTGTCATAGCACCTGACGGGATCAGCATAGGCTCCAGGCGGGATGAAAACATCGGTACGCCCAATCTTATCCATCAACAGAAGAAACATCTGCTGGACCGGGTTTTCAAGGGTGAAACCGTTCTGATCTCGTCAATTGTTTCAGAAGTAAAATTAATCGATGACAATTATATAGGGACCATGTTCCTGGCCACACCGGTGATGGATCTTTCTGGTAAAAAAGTAATCGCTGCCCTTGCCATGCGTCTTGATCCAAAGGGTGAGTTTTCCAGTATTATCCAGTTAGGTCGAATGGGACTCTCAGGGGAAACATATGCCTTTGACAGCAAAGGCGACATGGTGTCTGAAAGTCGTTTCCAGGGTGATTTGCATAAATCAGGTCTGCTTGGCGAAAAAGGAGGGGGCATCCCCAATATTCGGATTGCAGACCCCGGTGGGAATCTTTTGGAAGGCCATCCCCTGCCTGAAAATATAAGAACGATGCCTTTGACGACAATGGCAAGCCAGGCGACGTCGGGGAAAAATGGCCTGGATGTTATAGGGTATCGTGATTACAGGGGGGTGCCGGTCATTGGTGCCTGGCTGTGGGACGAAAAGTTAGGCCTGGGCATGACAACGGAAGTCGATGTCGATGAGGCGTTGAGTTCCTATTTTACCATTCGCAATACACTTATGATTGTTCTGGGCTTGACTGAGCTGATGGCGCTGGTCCTCACCGGTCTTTAGACCTGGATTGGGCGTAGCGCGAATCGCTCACTGCGCAAGGCCCGCGATGACCTTGAGCGAAAAGTCGAAGACCGGACGGCGGAAGTCGCCCAAAAGGAGGACCAGCTTCGTCTCGCC
>JACNJU010000021.1 GCA_014382375.1 Rhodospirillaceae bacterium | reverse complement strand
CTCAAATCTGAAGGTTGTTCTTGAAAACCTGGAAACAGTCACAACAAATGCCAAGGATTTTGCTCATTGGGATGAGAAGTTTCACATGGCCATAGCCGAAGGGACACATAACCCCCTGCTTATTGCCATCAACAACCTTATCAGCCACGTCAGACGTCACGCCCACTGGTCAACTAGCAAAGATCTGACACTTTCGCCTAATCGAATTCGAGTTTATCAGAAAATGCACAGATCAATATACGAGGCGCTGGAAGCCCGTGACATTGAAACTGTTGTTGAATTCACCAAATTACACATGACCGAAGTCCAGCGTGATCTGATGCATGACACCTGACTGTTAGGTGTTTTTATTAAGCGGGACCTTATCCCGTTTCTCCCAGTGATGATCGATTCTTCTGGTCCCACATTTGGCCCATATCCCGCATGTGCCTGACCATTCCCTCGCCGTGCTTGTCCCACCATGATGTGACAGATTTAAACGCCGCAATTCGTGCCTTTCCGTCACGAATCACAACAACGGGCCAATCACCAACCAGGGCATTATCGATACCAAACAACTGCTTTCCCCACCAGCGGGCTTCGCCAAAGGCATGTTTGGCCCCGCCGCCTGCTTTCATGGCTGCAAGTGCCGATAATGGTTCGAAAGTACCGGCGCGCATGATGGCTTCTTTCCATAGCTCCAAAATAGATACGTATTCCCATGACACAGCGGTCCACATACCTGGATATCGGTGATTAAACTCTTCAAAGAACTCGTTGGGATTGGTGAAGTTAACTTTAGTGTCATTCAAGGCGGGATCATCGAAATCTGGAAACTGGAAAACAAACCCCTCCATGAATTCCTTGCTCGTTTCATCAATCAACTGCTTGTAATTATCACATGTGCAAGACAGGATTTGTCCCTTAAAGCCCTGGCGATAAGCTTCCTTGGTAAGGGCATGCACAAACGGCTCGTAGGCCGTATCCCAACAAAGAATATCAGGATTTGTGCTGAGCATATCCTTGATAATCGTTTTGAAATCGACCGTTGTGACCGGGAATAAAATTTCTTTGACCAGATCAATTTCTGCTGCTTCAAACGCCGCCCTATAAGTTGCAACAGACGGCATACCAAGGGAATCGTTTTGTGCACACATGGCCACGGTTCTTAATTCGGGTTGGTTTTCCTTCAACCATTCAACAGCCGTTACGTTGTATATCGGGTGCACTTCGCAAGGGGCAATTATATAGGGCGTATTGGGAGAGAGATCACTGGGCAGCAACGTTGAAACAAGCATCTTGCGACGATTGATAACTTCCTGAACGGCTGGAACCAAAGTGTCCCCCCCCAGCATCATGATAAACTGTACGTTATCTTCGGTAATTAGCTTTTTGATACCTGACAGGGCTTTATCGGGGTTGTATTCGTTATCATAGGGGACGATTTCGATTTTATAGAGTTCTCTGCCAATCTTTATTCCGCCAAGCCGATTAATCCAGCCTGCCCAGATCAGGCATCCATTCAGGCCTGGCTCGCCCCACGAAGAAACGTTTCCGCTTAACGGAGCAAGAAAACCAACCTTGATTATTTTTGATGCGCCAAGGTCCATTCTCGGCATGGTTGCCGATACAGATAAGCCAACAGCACTTCCAGATGCGCTCGTCATAAATTTATCAAACCAAGACCATTACTGTTTAAAACGTCATATCAGTTTATCACGATAAGAAATATATCAAGCAAAGGGTTAAGAAATGCATTCGTAACTGTTTTGCTTCGTTGGCCTCAATGAGGTCTTTCTTCATCCTACTGCTTTATTACTTAGAAATTTGATTGTCTATAGGGATAGTGCCTATTTGACCCAATTCCAACCATTTTATAAAAAATGCACCATTTTCGGTATGTTACCACTGAATTTCGACTTCCAAATATCTGTATTGTTTAGTAAGCACAAAAGAAGAAGGCCTTTGCCCCAAACAATGAAAGATTAAGCATGGTCCGCACAAAGCCCATCATTGGTGTATCGAGCAGCTTCCATGATTTTGGTGATTACCAGGGCGTTGGCTTCCATCGACCCATTGTACGCACCGGGGGCATTCCTCTTATTCTCCCCCGCGCAGAAGGATCACTGGATGATCTGCTTGATCTTTGCGACGGACTGGTGCTCGCTGGAGGACGAGACATTGATCCGCGATTCTATAACCATTCTCCCCATAAAAAGCTCAAGAACACAGAACCTGCACGGGATATCTTTGAACTGGAGCTTATTAAAAAGGCTCTCGCACGGAAAATTCCGATCCTGGGCATGTGTCGCGGCATTCAAATCCTGAATGTCGCTTTGGGTGGGACCATGGTCCAGGATGTAAGTCTTGTTCCTGCATGGAAGGATCATCCATCAGATCCTGACTGGATTGCCTGGCAGGCTGTTGAAAAATCCTCACTCGATGAGTCTCCCGTCCCTCCCCATCCCCGGCACCCCATTTTGATTGAACACGGCAACCGACTGCACAAGATGCTGGCAACTGACAAAATTGAAGTGAACAGTTTTCACCATCAGGCAATCGGCGACCTTGGCGTCGGTTTAAATGTCGTAGCAAGAGCCCCTGATGGTGTTATCGAAGCAGTGGAAATGAATGATAGCTGGGTCCTGGCCGTTCAGTGGGAACAACAGGAAGAATGGCGCATAGACGATCGTTTTATCAGGCTTTTTGAAGAATTTATTATAGCTGCGGGTTCAGGATAAATACGAGACAAAGAAAATTGGCATTATGGGGTTTCGATGCTGGTTTTATTTCAGATCAAGGCGCCCATTCACCCGTGAGAGTCGCTGAGGCAGTTTAAAAATGCCTGGGCGATACGTGACGGCCTGGGCGAGCGACGATGAATGGCCACGAAATCGCAAAGGTAAGTAAACAAAGAGCAATTGACAGGGCGAATAAGCCCCTGTGCTTGAAAACTTTTAGCATAGTGCTCTGGCAAGAACCCCAAATAACAACCAGAAAGAATCAGGGTGGCAACAGCTTCCTGATCGTAACAAGAAGCATGTCGTTCAAAGTCTTTTTGATTGCCAATTTCCATATTCGGAGAGTGGTACCCAAGACCGACGAATTTATGTGTCCGCAACATGGCGTCGTCGATCAAGATATCGTCCATTGCATAAAGCGGATGACCATGACCGACATAAAGGTACATATGTTCTGGAAACAAGGAGAGGTAATCAAGACTCGTGGAACTGCGATGGGCGGGAATGACGCCAATATTGAAGCGCCCGTCTATCACGCCTTTTTCAATATCATTGGTAGCCCCCACATGTACATTCAGGGTCACTTCTGGGGCGATCACGTCAAAGCGTCTGACAGCGTCCGTGATGTGACAATCCGGATTGGTGACCGTTTTGTCAAAAAGTGCGATTGACAGGTTTCCAGTCATCCGGTGGTGGACGTCGTTGACCTCGCTGCGAAAAGAATCGAAGGCTGCCAAAAGCCTGAGAGCCGCTTCGTACACATGACGCCCTTCATCGCTCAGGGCGAAGCCGCCCCGCCCACGACGACACAACACTATTCCCAGACGGATTTCCAGGTCTTTCAAATGACGGCTGATGGCCGAACGACCGATGTTCAATTCCAGTTCGGCTGCCGAAACTCCCCCCGCATCGACCACCGAACGGAATACCCGTAACAACCGGACTTCAACATCGCTCAATTGTCCAAGCTGGGCTCGTGAAGTCATGGTTAAATTCCGTTTCACTGAATGTTTCTGTTTTATGCAACTAAACTTAACTAGATTACAATTTATAAAACATTGTTCCAGCCATATTCTGTTTCGACATTGACTGCGTACAGACGCCTTTAAAGATATTCAGGGAAAATAAAATGGATAAGCAAGCGGGCCTCACACAGAATCAACTGAACAGCCACTGGATGCCTTTTACAGGCAACCGCCAGTTCAAAAAAGACCCACGGATCATCACTGGTGCAAAAGGCGCTTACCTGAAAGATGCTCAGGGCCGTCAGGTATTTGACGCCCTGTCCGGGTTGTGGTGCTGCGGCCTTGGTCACGGTGTGCCGGAAATCACAGAGGCCGTGTCCAATCAGCTAAAGGAGCTTGATTATTCTCCGGGGTTTCAGTTTGGTCATCCAAAGTCCTTCCAACTGGCGGAGAAAGTCACGGAATTTATGCCGGATGGATTGAACCGTGTGTTTTTTGTCAGTTCCGGCTCGGAAGCTGCCGATACCTCGCTGAAAATTGGCCGCGCTTACTGGCGCAAGAAGGGCATGCCTTCAAAGACCAAGTTGATCGGCCGGATCAAGGGTTATCACGGTGTTAATTTTGGCGGCATATCTGTAGGTGGTATCGGCGGCAATCGCGCCCTTTATGGTGATGCTGTCGCGGCTGACCACCTGGGTCACACTGTTCAAAAAGGCAACGAGTTCACAAAAGGACAAGCGGAAACAGGTGCGGAACTCGCCAATGAATTGCTCGAATTGGTCGCCTTGCACGATGCATCCAACATCGCTGCTGTCATTGTCGAACCCCTTGCAGGCTCAGCAGGTGTCTTGCCGCCGCCCAGGGATTATTTGCAGCGCTTGCGCAAAATTTGCGACGACAACAACATTTTGCTGATTTTTGATGAAGTAATCTGCGCCTTTGGCCGCATGGGCGGAAACACCGGGGCCGAGGTATTTGGCGTTACGCCGGATATGATCAACATTGCCAAGCAACTGACTAACGGCGCGGTGCCAATGGGCGCCGTGGTGGCAAAACAGGGCATCTACGACACGTTCATGGACGAAGGTGGTCCTGAATATATGGTGGAACTCCCCCACGGATACACCTATTCAGCCCATCCCGTCGCTTGCGCAGC
>JACNJU010000120.1 GCA_014382375.1 Rhodospirillaceae bacterium | reverse complement strand
AGTCTCCCAGTGTGTGACTGTTTACGTTGGCAGGTTCCTGAATCTGTGACCTAAAATTTGAGGGGCGATTGAGGACCAGCTTGCTAAAAAAACAGCGCGCCACCTGGCCAAACCGGTTGCCTATTTTTTGCAGCTTGGGGGCTGGGGCGGCGGTGTTGGGGACGGAAACCCTTTTGTTACCGCCGATGTTTTGGGCAAGACCTTGCAACGCCAGGGTGCCAAGGTTTTCAGTTTCTATTTTAAGGAATTGCATCTTCTGGGTGCCGAGATGTCCATGTCGGCGGCGCTGGTAGACGTTTCGAGTGCGCTTTCCAGGCTGGATAAACAATCGCCCGACAAATCACCCCACCGTGCCAATGAACCATACCGGCGGGCCATATCGGGCATCTACGCGCGGCTGGCGGCAACGGCAGAAAAACTTGACCTTGGCGAGCCACCCCGCCATCCGGTTGGCCCCGCACCAGCCTACGATGGGCCGGACGCGTTGGCCGATGATCTGGATATTATCCATGACTCGCTGGTCGAAAACGCTCTGGCAGATCTAGCTGACGGACGCCTTCGGGATTTGCGTCGCGCTGTCGATTGCTTCGGGTTCCATCTGACCAGTCTTGATATGCGGCAAAATTCGACAGTCCATGAACATGTCATTACCGAATTATTTAAAGCCGTTGATGCAGATACTGACTATTCTGGGCTCTCTGAAGAGCAGCGTGTAGAACTGCTTGTCGCGGAACTGGGTTCAGGGCGCTCGCTGTTGCGAAGCGGCTGGAAATACAGTGAGCAAACCAGATCGGAACTGGACATTCTGCAAGCGGCGGCGACCGGGCGAACGGCGCTGGGTGACCGGGCGATCACCACTGCGATAATTTCCAACACAAGATCCGTGTCCGACATACTGGAACTGGCCGTGTTGTTGAAACAGGTGGACCTGATAAGCCCGGAGGGGGATTGCACGCTTCATATTGCACCATTATTTGAAACCATTGCCGATCTTCGTAATTGTCTCGACATCATGGACCGGGTGTTATCGATCCCTGCATACAGGTGCTTGGTGGATAGTTTCGGCGGGCTCCAGGAAGTGATGCTCGGTTATTCCGACAGCAACAAGGATGGTGGCTTTGTTACGTCGGGCTGGGAACTTTACAAGGCACAGATGGGGCTGATTGATCTTTTCGCCCGCCACGACGTGAAATTGCGCCTGTTCCATGGCCGTGGCGGCACGGTCGGGCGGGGCGGTGGTCCCAGCTACGATGCAATCCTGGCCCAACCCGCAGGAGCCGTGCAGGGCCAGTTGCGGATGACCGAGCAGGGCGAAATTATTTCAAGTAAATATTCCAACGCCGATCTGGGCCGCCGCAACCTTGAAATTCTTGCCGCTGCAACTCTGGACGCCACCCTTTTGCATGAAAACCAGAACCCGCCGCCGCCCGAGTACATGGCCGTGATGGACGATCTTTCGAAAGATGCCTTCACCGCATACAGGGATCTGGTTTATGGCACTGAAGGTTTCGAGGATTATTTCTGGTCCTCAACGGTGATCAATGAAATCGCCACCATGAATATCGGTTCAAGGCCGCCGTCGCGCAGCAAGACACATAAGATAGAGGACTTGCGCGCCATTCCGTGGGTGTTTAGCTGGGCCCAGTGCCGTCTGATGCTGCCGGGCTGGTATGGTTTCGGCTCGGCAGTGGAAAAGTGGTTGGCGGATAATCCTGATAAGGGCGCGGCCTTCCTGCAGGAACTTTATTTGCAGTGGCCTTTTTTCCGTACCCAGCTTTCAAATATCGACATGGTGTTGTCAAAAAGCAGTATCGCCATCGCTCGCCGCTATTCGGAACTGGTCGCCGATGAAGAACTTCGGAAAAGAATTTTTGAGCGTATCCAAGCAGAGTGGCAATGCTCGATTGATGCAGTCTTGAAAATTTCCGGCCACGAAAGGCTTTTACAGGCCAACCCGTTGCTGGAACGCTCCATGCACAACAGGTTCCCCTATCTTGATCCGCTCAATCATCTTCAACTCGAGCTGATGAAGAAATATCGCCGGGAATCAGAAAATCCAAAGGTGCTACGGGGTATCCAACTCACCATCAACGGCATATCTGCTGGATTACGCAACAGTGGCTGATCTTAGTTTTTGCGGCACCAGAAAACGTACATGCCCTTGAAAGTATCGGGGTGGTTGCCCTCGAAATCAGACCAGCCCACAAGGTCCAGATTGGCTTCCCCGTCGGGGTAGCCATCGACGATGTCGATGGGTATCTCGAAGCCATGAAAAGACAGCCCGTTGGCAGCCATGAAGGCGGCTATTTCAGGGATCGTCACATGTTGTTCGCTGACGTGAAACATCAGGTCACGAAAATTGCTGAGGCTGAAAAAATCGGCTGATTGCAACAGGAACGCGCCTTCTGCGTCCTCGCCCTGATTGATAATGTTCTGGCGATAATCACGTATGCTTTGTTGGTCATCAGCGATGCCGCGAACTTCAATGTCTTTCCTGAGAGAGGCAATGGATCGCCGGGCAGCGCTGCTGTAGAGGCCGATTTTCATTAATCCCCCGGGGCGAAGTTTTTCAACGAGGGTCTTCCAGCCCAGCCATGGATCATCCATATGATGGAGGACGCCGATGCTCTCGATGACATCGAAGTCAGCCTCAAGCAAACCCGCGTTCAAAATGTCGCATTGTATGAAACGAAGATTATTGACCTGAAACAACCCGGCCATACGCTTGCCGTAGCCGAGGCTTGCGAGGCTAAGATCAATGGCCGTGAGGGTCGCATTCGGGCCATATCCCAAGGCGGCATCGACGGCCTGTTGACCGGTTCCGGCACCCGCGATCAACACTGTGCAGGGAGCGTTCATGAAGGCCAGTTGGCTTTCTGTAAAATACTCCGCCAATAAATTGTGGCGGCTTTTGACGCTTGGAGTGTGCAAACTCAGCCAACGCGGATAAGGGTTTTCCTCATAAAGACGGGCGACGTTTTGTGAAATTTCATTACCGATGTCTCCAAGGCATTCGATATCTTCTGCCGCCTTGGCGATCTGGTTTCTTTCGGAAATATGGTCGCAGATAAAATCGCACCACTTTTTGGGTGTGACTTTCCATGAGTCACAATCTTTGCCATCCTCCCCCAGAAGTTGCCAAAGGGGCGTATAAAGCGCCTTTAGCAGCAAACTTTCGGCTGCCGCCCGCGATCCCTTGGCAACGCCTTGCGGGTTTACGAAAATTTCTTCAAGGTTCTTATGTTCTTCACTTGAGACCGCAAAAACGTATTCGTTGATTTCCAACTGTCTGATCAGCACGTAGGTAAAGTCCAGAATATGGGCTTTGCGAAATGTTTTCTCCGGCGCTGTCATCAACAGGACTTTGCGCAATGCAGTCAGTAAGCGTTCAATATCCAGATCCGTGTTGGCGGCGGCGCTTAAGGTCGTGAGCAGAAGTGGGTCACGCAAAACAGGGCGGCCTTTCGATGACAACAGCCATTTTGCTCCTGCTGACCAACCTTGGCTTTTGCATACCATCAAGGCGTCGTTCAAGAGGGTGCATTGCTTAAGGTAAGCCAGGGCCGGGCTGGCGAGAACCTGATGGTCGACGTTGATGAAGTTGAATGCTGCGGCAAGTCCTGCGGGGTTAATGCCAGCGGGGTTACGAAGTTTGAGGAAGCTCAGCAGGTATGTTAACAGGCGGGCAGCCTCATTGAGAGCAGGATCACGAGCCAGGGCCTCGGTCGCTTCAATGATCGCGTCACCCTCGCGCCCATCATGACGGAGTGCCTGGGCCAGATTATAGCGGACAACCCCATTGCCGGGAGTAGCCTGGGCGGCGGCCTCGAAATAGGCAATGGCAGCCTTATAATCACCAGCCTTTAACGCCGTGATGCCAAGCTCTTGTGTCAATGCATGCCCTTTAATGCGCGTTCCAGATCTTCTTTCAGGTCCTCCACGTCTTCCAGTCCGACCGACAGGCGGATCAACCCGTCATCAATCCCCATCAGGGCGCGTTCCTCTACGCTCAGGCGCTGGTGGGTTGTCGTCGCCGGATGGGTGATCAGGCTTTTTGAATCGCCGAGATTGTTGGAGATATCGATGATATCGACACCATTTAACATTTTGAACGCACCGTCCCGCCCGCCGGGGACCTCAAAGGCGACAATTGTTGAACCGCTGTCCATTTGGGTTTTTGCCAACGCGAACTGGGGATGGCTTTCAAGACCGGGGTAGAAAACCTTATGGATGCCCTCCTGGGTCTCAAGGAACCGGGCGACCTCCAGTGCGTTGGCGGTCATTTTTCCTACTCTCAGGTCCAGGGTCTCAAGCCCCTTTAATTGCAGCCAGGCATTGAACGGGCTGGCCGACGGGCCGGTATTTCGCAGGAAGGGTTTTAGTTTCTCTTCGGCGAATTCCTGGTCATTGGAAAGGATCGCACCACCCATGGAACGGCCCTGACCGTCGATATGTTTTGTTGATGAATAGACAACAACGTCGGCTCCCAGTTGCAGCGGTTTTTGCAACACCGGGGTGGCGAAAACATTATCAATAACGACACAGGCACCAGCCTTGTGGGCACGTTCGGCGACGGCCTTGATGTCGATGATTTCCAGTGTCGGGTTTGATGGCGTTTCAAGGAAAACCGCGTTCGTCGGTTTTGACAGAGCTTCGTCCCATTGGTCCAGATCGGTGCCGTCAACCAGCACCCCTTCGATGCCGAAACTGGGCAGCAATTCGGTGATGATATAATGACATGACCCGAACAGAGCGCGCGAGGCGACGACCCGATCACCGGAATTAAGCTGGCAGGCGAGGGCAGCGAAAACGGCGGACATGCCACTGGCCGTGGCGTTGCAGTATGTGGCGCCTTCCAGTAATGCCAATCGTTTCTCCAGCATGGCGACAGTCGGGTTGGCGTACCGGGAATAGACAAAACGTTCTTTCTCCCCCTTGAAGGCCTGTTCTGCTTCTTCAGGAGATGCGTAGACGTAACCCGATGTCATGAACAGGGCTTCACTGGTTTCATCGAACCTGGAACGCTCGGTGCCGCCGCGAACCAGTTGGGTCGCCGGACGCCAGTTTTGTGGATCGTTTTTCTTGGTCGTCATGGAATTTATCTCCAACGTCTCACTTGTCCTTCAGAAATGGGGCTAAGGAACAAAAAAAGCCCCGACAATTATGGTCAGGGCTCTATCAAGAGCGCCGACCTTTTAGCGAGTTTTTTTGTCGTGGTCGCAAGCTGGTCGTGCAAATCACCACGTATGAAGGTTTTTTACTGACCGAAGCCGTTCAGGTCAAGAAAAATGGGTTTTCAGTCAGCCTTGCCCAATTTGTTTCTGATACGGCGCATACTGTACCAGACCAGGGCCAGAACCACTGGCAGGGCGATGCCGGTGGCGATTTCCGGGTTAATTGGAAGCCCTGCCGCCTTGGCGCTTTTGGCGGCGTAGGTGACGAGACCCAGCAGATAATAACTGATGGCGACGATGGATAGCCCCTCGACGGTTTCTTGCAGGCGCAATTGCACTTTGGCGCGTCGGTCCATGGACTTCAGTAAATCGCGGTTTTGCTCTTCCAGTGCCACATCGACGCTGGTGCGCAACAAATCACTGGCCCGGCCAACACGCAGGGCAAGGCTGTCGAGTCTTTCGGACGCCGAACGGCATGTATCCATTGCCGGAGACAGCCTGCGAGTGACAAATTCCCCCGGTGGCTGCAGGCCCTTGACCTCGCTTAAGTCATTGATGCGGACTTCTCGTAATTCCTCAATGCGGCGATTGACCAGTGTGTGATAAGCCCGTGCCGCCGTGAAGCGATAGTTAATGTTAAGGGACAGGGCTTCAATCTCGGCTGCCAGGTTGGTCAGGTTTTTGAGGGTTTGTCGTTCGTCATCACCACTTTCAGCTTGATCCATGCGCCCAATCAGGTCGCTTAGGTCGCGCTCATATCTCACCAGTTTCGGCAATACCTGGCGGGCCAGCGGGAAGGCCAGCATCGCCATCATGCGATAAGAGCCAACTTCCAGAATCCGTTGCACAAGCCTGCCAGCCTGACGTTGATTCATACCGTTATCGCGGATTAAAACGCGGTTGAAATTATCATCGTGGATGCGAAAATCAGTCCACACCAGTGCCGCACCATCAAGCATACCACTGCCGGTGACGGTGTTATCGGCAAACAGTTTCGCCAGATCGGTAAAATTCCGCTGCGGGGCGTCGGCTGGTTCCAGCGTCAGGTTTGTCGCGACCAGAACGTCTCCGGGCAGGGCGGCCAGCCAATCAGCAGGAACCCGTTTGACGGCGCTTTCGGCGAAGGGGGCGTCGAAGGGGCCGCTTTGATAAAAGGTGTAGGAGGAAAATTCCGTATGGCGTTCCCATTTGAACCGGAGTTCCTGATCGCCCTTTCCTTCAAGGCTGCCTGAATAGTGTTTGGTTCCACTTTCAGGACCATCGACCCCGAAGTGCCGACACAAAAGCTGGACGTGCAGGCGGTCGCCTTCCGCATCGGTTTCGCCCGAAAGGACGGCCAGATGGCTAACTCTTACCGGAGGACGCAGCAGGCCATAGGGCCGGGCGTGGACTTCCTGAGCGAGGTCTTTACGCAGGGGATGTTCGCGAAATTGGCTCATTGTTTAATTTACATCTCAAAAATGACGAGAATTCAAAAAGGAATCCCTATATGAACTTAATCCATTCGTTATATTCTATCTACTGAATGAAATGATTTAGGAATTTCCATGAGCGACCTTTCGCGCACTGACGAGCTTTTCTTTAACCGGGCTGGCATGGACCAGTCCCGTGTCGAAAGCCTGACCGAAGACGCCTTAAACGGGGCCGACGATGGTGAGCTGTATCTTGAATACAGCCAGTCCGAAGCCGTGGTCTTCGACGACGGACAGTTAAAGAACGCCAGTTTTGACACCTCACAGGGATTCGGATTGCGCGCTGTTTCAGGTGAGGTGACCGGATATTCCCATGCTTCTGAACTGAGCGAGGAGGCTATCAAACGGGCCGGAGAAACGGTCAAGACCGTACACGCTGGCCACGGCGGAACGCTTGCCGCGCCGCCTCCGGGCACCAATACCCAGCTTTATGTAGATGATAACCCCTTAAGCCTTGTCGATTTTGAAACCAAGGTGAAGCTGCTGGCCGATATGGATGCTTACGCCAGATCAAAGGACGAGCGCGTTGCCCAGGTCACCGCTTCGCTGACGGGAAGTTGGCAGGCCGTGCAGGTGCTCAGGCCCGGCGGCGTCAGGGCTGGTGATATTCGCCCACTGGTCCGTCTCAACGTCAACATTATGACGGCCCAGGGTGATCGTATGGAAACCGGTAGTTATGGCACCGGTGGCAGGGTCCCCTACGATGAATACCTTAAGCCCGAAACCTGGAAGAAGGCCGTTGACGAGGCCTTGCGCCTGGCTTTGGTCAATCTGGAATCCGTACCGGCACCGGCAGGAGAAATGGATGTCGTTCTTGGCCCTGGCTGGCCGGGAATTTTGCTGCACGAAGCCATTGGCCATGGCCTTGAAGGCGATTTTAATCGCAAGAAGACATCCGCTTTTTCAGGTCTTTTGGGAGAGCGCGTTGCCTCACCCGGCGTCACCGTCATTGATGACGGTACGATTTCTGATCGTCGTGGATCGTTAACCATAGATGATGAAGGAACCCCGACCCAAAGAACCGTGTTGATTGAAGACGGCATTTTAAAAGGCTACATGCAGGATCGCATGAACGCCCGTCTGATGGGGGCGACATCGACCGGAAACGGTCGCCGCCAAAGCTATGACCACGCACCGATACCGCGCATGACAAATACGTTCATGCCGGCCGGTGATCATGATCCGGAAGAAATCCTGCATTCGGTCAAAAAAGGTCTCTACGCCACCAATTTTGGTGGTGGTCAGGTTGATATTACGTCGGGCAAGTTTGTCTTTAGCTGTACCGAGGCCTACATGGTCGAGGACGGCAAGATTGGCGCCCCGGTCAAGGGTGCGACGTTAATCGGGAATGGCCCGGATGTGCTGACGCGTGTATCGATGATCGGTAATGATCTGGCTTTGGATCCGGGTGTTGGCACGTGCGGAAAGGATGGCCAGGGCATCCCTTGTGGTGTCGGTCAACCAACAATCAGGATTGATGGTCTGACCGTTGGCGGCACCGCGACCTAGATCAAATTAAACGCTCTATTCGATATCGTATTCGCTGACCAGGTTGGCGATAGAAGGTATCTCCTTGCCCTTTTCCATATCCAACTCGTCGAATGTCCTTTCCAGATCCCGCTCGACGATGCGCGACACTTCGGCGTCAACGACATCTGAATATTCCAGAAAAATGCGGGTGGCCCGGGTGATGTTGCGGGCCGTCGATTGGGTGCGGATGGCTTTGATCAGTGATGCACCTGCGGCATGCATAAGCCTGTGGGGTTCTTCGAGCTGCTTGAACTGGCGGCGATTTTCTTCACTATCGCTGATTTCCCCCATGTACCACTGGCCCAGGCGACAACGGGCGGGACTATGAGCCAGATCCATTTTAGGCAAGGATATCCATTCGTCCTGATCGGTCATGGACAGGGTCAGGGCCGCATCAAGAACCTTTCGTCGATATGAAATATGATTAACCCAGGCGTTATAAAGCAATCCGAAGGATGATCCCGGCCACTGGGGATTTTCAGCACAAAGGGCAATATAGTCATCCAGCGGCAATGGGGGGCTGATCCAGAAACCCTGCACTTCGTTACAACCGGCAGCCATCAAATAGGTATAGGTACCCCTGCTTTCGACACCTTCAGCAACGGTTTTAATGGACAGTTCACGGGCCATATACAGGCTGGAGCGGACGATGTGGGTGTTTTTCACATCCTCGGACATTCTTCGGACAACGCCCTGATCCAGCTTCAAGGTTGAAATAGGCAGACGGCTTAACAGGTCCAGCGAGGAGTAGCCGGTGCCAAAATCATCCATGGCGATCTCGATGCCCAGGGCGACCAGGTCGAGTAGCGCGATATTGATGCGTTCGGAGTTGTCAACAAGAGCGGTTTCGGTAACTTCAATCTGGATGTTGCCCGGATTGATGCGTTTGGAGCCGATGAAGCTACGCAACATCTTGACCATATAAGGTGAGTAAAGATCGAGCGCTGAAATATTGAAGGCGATTTGGGCATCGGATTTGACAATGCTGATTTTTTCGATGTCTTCAACCAATTCCGGCAGCATGACGGCGGTGATATTGGTGATGAAACCGGACTGTTCAGCCTGCGGCAGGAAATCTCCCGGTGGGACAACCGTGCCATCGGATTTGATCCCGCGCAACAACGCTTCCCCGCCGACGATCTGTCCGGTGGAGAAGGATATTTTTGGTTGATAATAGAAGCAAAACTCTCCGTGGTGGAGAGCGTGTTCTATCTCTTTCAATTCTATTCGTGCGTCAGGCATAGGGTGGTATGTTGAAATTCCCAGAGATCTAATGACCCTTTATATACACGCAGACGCAATAGGGGGAAAGCCAAACGCTATATTTCTAGTAGGCGAATTCTTTAAATATCTGGTCGATATTTTTATGCCAGCGCCGCTCATAAGCGCAAATCAGGTCTTCGGCAGGGGTAAAACCTGACTCTGCAATACGGAATAACGGATTCAGGAAATGGGTTTCATCCAGGCCGATACCATCGTGGACGCCACGACGTGACAAACCTTCGTGGGCAATATCAAGGGCGTCGAGGGCAAGGTCACAGACCGTTCCATTGCGAAACGGCGTGGCGAGAGCTTGCCTGGGCACTTCGTTGCGTAACCTTTCGTGTTCTTCAGGCGTCCAGTCCTTGATCATATCCCAGGCAGCTTCGCGCGCCTGGTCATCGTACAACAGACCAACCCAGAAAGCGGGCAGGGCGCATAGCCTGTTCCAGGGGCCGCCATCGGCACCGCGCATTTCAAGAAATTTCTTCAGACGAACTTCCGGGAAGGCGACGGTTAAATGATCTTCCCAATCTTTCTCAGTTGGATATTGACCGGGAAAGGCAGGCAGGGTGCCATTCATAAAGTCACGGAATGATTGCCCTGAAGCATCAATATAAGTGCCGTCCCTGTATACGAAATACATGGGCACATCAAGCATGTAATCGATATAACGCTCAAAACCGAAACCGTTTTCGAAAACGAAGGGAATGGTACCGCAACGATCCGGGTCGGTATCCGTCCAGATATGACTACGGTAACTTAAGAATCCTGAAGGTTTGCCGTTCTTGAACGGCGAGTTGGCCCAAAGGGCGGTGGCGATGGGTTGCAGGGCAAGGGAAATGCGGAACATCTTGACCATGGTTGCCTCGCTATCGAAATCCAGGTTTACCTGAACGGTGCAAGTCGATTGCATCATATCCAGGCCCATGGAGCCGACCTTCGGCATGTATTCACGCATGATGCCGTAGCGGGATTTTGGCATCCACGGCGCATTTTCACGCGGCCATTTTGGTTGATAGCCTAGGCCGATAAAACCAATGCCCAGCTCCTTGGCAACTTCCTTAACCTGGCCCAAGTGTTCTGAAACTTCCGAACAGGTTTGGTGAATGTTTTCCAGCGGCGCGCCTGACAGCTCGACCTGACCGGCCGGTTCCAGGGTGATCGAAGAATTATCGGGCTTAGTCAGGGCAATGGGGTTGCCACCCTCCAACACCGGCTTCCAGCCAAACTTGGTCATTCCTTCCAGCAGGGCGCGGATACCCGCTTCGCCTTCGTACTCAAGGGGTGTCAAGTCGTCTAAGTGGTAGGCGAATTTTTCATGCTCAGTACCAATCCGCCATTTCTCGGGCGGCTTACAACCTGATTGCATGTAATCGAGCAAGTGCTGCTTGGTGGTGAAAAATTCATTTTCGGGCATTGAAAAAGTATCCGTTGTTAAAACGTGGGGCTTGTTGCCAATCTCCGGCCACGGCCTGGAAGCAGGACAGGGCTGCCAGGGCCGCCGTTTCCGCGCGCAAGATGCGTGGTCCCAGACCGACGCGGCTAACAAACGGCAGTTTGTCCAAGGCGTCAAGTTCCGATGCGGCAAATCCACCTTCCGGTCCGATCAAGAAGCCGTGAGGGTTTTTTTTATCTCTGTCTTCAATTGACGTTTCCAGAACGGATTTCAGGGATTGTCCGCCACCGGTTTCGTCAGGAACCAGAAGGGTGCGCCCGGCAGGCCAGCCCGTGATCAGGTCGGTCAGGTTCTGCACTCGGGAGATCTCCGGAACGCTCATCCGGTCACATTGTTCGGCCGCCTCCGTGGCGATTGCCGCCAGCCGTTCTGATTTCACCCGGGTGGTATTGGTGTTTTCGGTAAACACAGGAAGCAGGCGCGAAACGCCAAGCTCGGTGGCTTTTTCGACGAGGAAATCCGTGTTGGATTTCTTTAAGGGGGCGAAGGCCAGCCACAGGTCGGATTCCGGGATCTGTGGGCGCAGTTGTTCCATAATTTCAAGCCCGCAGGATTTTTTTGAAATCGTTCGAACAGCGCTCAGCCATTCGCCGTCGCGACCATTGAACAAGACAACCTGCTCGCTATCCTGAACACGCATCACCTTCAACAGATAGTGGGCCTGGTCGGTGTTCGGTGTGATGGTGATACCTGCCTCAAGATCGTGGACGGTAAACAGCCGCGCTTTGATTTTTATATCGTTCATAGTCTTTAATATAAGCGGCGGTAGAATTCGGGCAAGTGACAGGTTACTTTGTGGGCATCATGACCATCGCCTTTAAAAGTATCGACAGTGATATGCCGGCATTGACCTGGATTGACAGGTGGGCACCTGTATGGCTGCGTCCGTACCTGCATTTGGCCCGTCTGGATCGGCCTATTGGAACCTGGCTGCTGTTGTTGCCGTGCTGGTGGAGCATTGCCCTGGCCACACAGGGGTGGCCTGAGCCCTTGCTTGTCGCTCTGTTCGCGGTTGGCGCATTGATTATGCGTGGCGCCGGTTGCACCCTGAATGATATCGCAGACAGGAATTTTGACGGCAAGGTGGCGCGAACAGCGACACGGCCCATTCCATCGGGTGCTGTCAGTATTCGCCAGGCCTTCGGTTTCTTGTGTCTACAGTTGTTATTGGGTCTGGCTGTGCTGTTACAGTTCAACCTTTTCGCCGTCATGGTCGGAGCGGGATCCTTGCTGGTGGTTGCGATTTATCCGTTTATGAAACGCATTACCAATTGGCCACAGGCGGTGCTGGGGCTGGCCTTTAACTGGGGAGCGTTACTCGGTTGGGCGGCGGTGCGCGGTGATCTGGCCGCAGCCCCCGGTATCCTGTACATGGCGGGCATTCTGTGGACGCTCGGTTACGACACCATCTACGCCCATCAGGACAAGGAGGATGACATTTTGATCGGCGTCAAATCGACGGCCTTGCGGCTGGGCGAGGATACGGGCAAGTGGTTGGTCGGTTTTTATAGCGGCGTCATCGCCCTGATTGCCTTAAGCGGATATCTGGCCGGGCTGGGTGGTGCATTTTATGTCGGGCTTGCCTTGGCCGCTGCCCATCTGGCCTGGCAGGTTGCGCGACTGGACACGGGCAACGCCAAAGACTGCCTGGCCAAATTCAAATCCAACCGAACCTTCGGCCTGATCGTCTTCGCCGCTATCATTGCGGGGCAGGTTCTTTAACCTCGCCCTCTTCACAGGCTGGGGGTTGCTCGCCTTTGATCATATACACCCATTGTTCGACAAACCTGTTTGCATACCGGCCCGGGCAGTTGGTGTCATCGAAGCCGTGTTTTGTTGTCAGGATTGATATGTAGACAATGACCATCAACAGGCCGGTGATGATCAGAAACAGTCTGCCGACTTTCGGCACTTTGCTTTGATGGCGAAAATCACTGACCCCGAATTGGGCTGGATCGAGCATGTTCATGCCTTCGCGGTTGATCACTTCGCGGGCGCAATGGCGCACCCAGGGCGGCACAGTTTCGTGAAACATGTAGGCTGCGAAGATTTTCTCCATCTGATCCTTCCCGGCGTCATTTGAATACCAGCGACGATGGGCGAGGCGGAAAAAATCAATCTCTCGCAGACCCAGCAAATTTGCAGCCTGACTGACGTTTCGAACATCTTCGTTGATGGCGTTTTTATTGGAATTCATTTTATTCGTTTGACGGGATAACCGAAGGGCAAGGCGTCCTGCGCCAACTGTTTTATTCTGGCCCGGCGGCTGCCGACATTTTCGATATTTTCGGTGATGAAAGCTTCTATGGCCGTTCCCGGCGACAAGCGATCGCGAGCCAGTGCCTGAACATCATCTTGCGATACTTCGGGCCATGCCCGTCCCGTCGTTGATACCGCCTCCAGTCCCAAAGGTTTGCCGTCATGGCAAAGGGCACCGCGTCGGGAAATATAGGCATACACCGACGTCAAGCGCGCTCCAAAGGCAATGTCGAGGATGATGTCATCAAGTCGTACATAGTGATAATTTTCGGCGCTGACTTCGGTTTCGTGCATGCGCTTAAGTTGTTCATCGTTAAGCCAGTTTGTAAAAAGCGTCGCCTCGACTCCGGAATGATAATGAAGTGTCGCAGGGATCGAGCCATAGGCGCTGAAATGGGGTGAATGGACAGCGTCAAAATCCTTGACCCGGGCCTTCAGGACCGGAATCGGGTGCTTGCCCAAATTGTCAAATTTGCGGGCCAGCTGTTCCGGTGACTGGTTTGAGCCACAGGCCAGAACCGGTGTTAACCCGGAAAGATCGGGCAGAGGTTCGCCTTCCACAATTTCCCTGTAGCCCCCGTCTTCGACAACGTAAGAGTTATGAGGGATTGGAAATGGATAGGCCTTGGCATGGACAACAGTTGGCGACATGGTTTAGTCCAGATACTGGGAGATATCGACCTCGTCTATCTGGCTCTCCATCAGGAATTTATCGGCGTACGTTTTATAAACACCGGACTTCAGGAACAGCTCGAACAAATCCGGGTCAATGTGCTGATCCTTTTTCATAAACCACAGGATTTTGAGGCTTTCGCTTAACGTCTTGGCCTTTTTGTATGGCCTGTCGCAGGCGGTCAGGGCCTCGAAGATATCGGCAATGGCCATCATCCGGGCGGGCAGCGTCATGTCTTCCTTGCTCAAGCGCTTGGGATAGCCGGTACCGATCATGGTTTCGTGGTGACCGCCGGCAATTTCGGGAACCTTGAGCAAGTGTTTGGGGAATGGCAACTGGCCCAGCATGGCGATGGTTTGAACCATATGATGGTTAATTTTATAGCGTTCCTCGGTTGTCAAGGTGCCCTTCTGGATACACATGTTATAGAGCTCGCCCCGGTTGTACATGTCCACTGGCTCATTCATCTTAAAGCCAAACGGGTTGTCCTCGGCAATCTTGTTGGCCGGGTCGCGCTCAATAACGTGTTCGGGCCTGTCCGACAGCAGCGGTTCCTGCACAGGCAAGGGCTTGGCGGGGGCACGTTCCATACGTTTTAGTTCTTCGTGCGAAACGCCGATACGATCATCGAGGGTTCGTGTCCAGGTCGTTGCGGCGATGGTCTTGACCCGCTCAATGGCTTCGTCGGTCATAAACTCGCCGCCTATATTGGCATCGGCGATAAAGCTGAAATCGTCGTCCAGCCCCTTTAAGGTTTTTTCCAGCCCGGCCCGAAGCGCTACCTCGTCACCGCCGTCGATGATGGCCTTAAGACAGGCGATTTCGGCGTCCCGTTTGAGGATTTCGAAGCGCGTGCGGACCTCATGGATACGGTCGTAAATGGTTTCAAGTTTGGTCGCCTTGTCGACCACGTATTCAGGCGTTGTCACCTTGCCGCAGTCATGCAGCAGGGCGGCAATTTCCATCTCGTAACGTTGATCGGCGTTCATGTCGAAGTCGTTGAAGATGCCTTCGCTCGACGCGCAAGCCTGATCGGCCAGCATCATCGCCAAAACGGGCACGCGTTGGCAGTGGCCACCGGTGTAAGGGGACTTGGCATCAATGGCACCGGCGATCATGGCGATGAAGCTGTCGAGAAGCTGTTTTTGCGCCAGAAGCAGGTTCTGATTATCCAGCGCGACCGCCGCCTGCGAGGTCAGCGATTCAATCAGCGGCTGGATACCCTCATTGAAGGCGATAACCTCGCCGGTTTCTTGGTCCCGGGAGTTGAGTAACTGAATGACGCCGATCACATCGCCGTCATGGTTTTTCATGGGTACCGTCAGGAACGATTTTGAACGATAGCCGGTACCCTCATCGAATTTTTTGGTTCCTGAAAAATCGAACTGATCGGTTTCATAGGCATCGGGGATGCTGACCGTTTTACCGCTTAAGGCAACATGGGTGGCGATGTTATGGTTGTTTGGCTTGCCGGTTTCCGGGTCGTGGAGATAGAGCGGCGGGAAGGTGATGTCTTCACCGGTGGTTCCGCCTTTGGCGAAGTTCAGGGAATCGGTGCGCATGATTTCAAATTTCAGGCGATCATCTTCGGTCCGCAGATACAGTGTTCCGCCATCGGCGTTGCATAAATCCTTGGTTTCAAGAAGGATCAATTCCATTAATCGATTGTGGTCGCGCTCTGACGATAGCGCGATGCCGATATCGATCATCCGCTTGAAGGTATTGTCTTCCTTACGGCGTTCTTTAACCACGTGCCGGTTCCCATTAAGCTAACAAGATTTGAAACCGTATCCCGCTTTTCACACCAATACAACATTCCGGAACGCTTCCAGTACCTTATCCACTGTTCACAGGCTCGCGAACGCGCTAAAAATGGAACCATGACATATAAAAGTTTACGAGATTTCATCGACCGGCTGGAACGTGACGGTCGGCTTGTCAGGGTCAGCGAGCCGGTTTCCCCGTTCCTTGAGATGACCGAAATCCAGACCCGTCTGCTGGCCGAAGGGGGGCCTGCGGTGCTGTTTGATAATGTTGTTGGTGAAGGCGGCGAAAAGTCATTCATGTCGGTGCTGGTCAACCTGTTTGGCACGATTGAGCGTGTCGCCTGGGGCATGGGCCGCGAGCCCGACCAATTGCGTGAGATTGGCGAGACCCTGGCTTTCCTGCGCCAGCCCGAACCACCGGGTGGCTGGCGCGAGGCGCTGGACATGTTGCCATTGCTCAAATCCGTGATGTCCATGAAACCGAAGACAACGGGCAAGGCCCCATGTCAGGAAGTGGTGCTGACCGGGGACGACATCGATCTTGCTAAATTGCCGGTGCAGACCTGTTGGCCCGGCGAGCCCGCACCGCTGATCACCTGGCCACTGGTTGTCACCGAAGGCCCCGAAGCGGGCCAGGAAGGTGGCGACAAGCGCGACAGCCCGAACCTGGGTATTTACCGTATGCAGGTAACGGGGCCGAACACGACCATCATGCGCTGGCTCAAACACCGCGGCGGGGCCCAGCAATTTGCCCGTTGGAAAGAACATAGCGACGAGCCGATGCCCCTGGCCGCCGTCATTGGCGCCGATCCCGGCACGATTCTGGCTGCCGTGACACCGGTTCCCGATACCTTGTCCGAGTACCAGTTTGCCGGTCTGCTGCGCGGCGAGAAAGTGGTGCTGGTTGATTGCAAGACGGTACCCCTTAAGGTCCCGGCGGAGGCCGAAATCGTCCTTGAAGGTCATGTCTCGTTATCGCAGGAAGCCGACGAAGGCCCCTACGGCGACCACACCGGCTATTACAATTCCGTCGAGCCGTTCCCGGTCTTTACGATCAGCGCCATGACCATGCGTAAAGACCCGATTTATCTTTCCACTTTTACCGGCAGGCCACCCGATGAGCCGTCGGTTCTGGGTGAAGCGCTCAACGATGTGTTTATCCCGCTGATGACCCAGCAGTTCCCGGAAATTGTTGATTTCTGGCTGCCGCCTGAAGCCTGTTCATACCGGGTCGCGGTGGTTTCCATCAGGAAAGCCTACGCCGGTCACGCCAAGCGGATCATGATGGCGGTGTGGTCCTACCTTAGGCAATTCATGTACACCAAGTTTGTTATCGTCGTTGATGATGACATCAACGCCCGTGACTGGAACGATGTCATCTGGGCCATTTCGACCAATGTCGATCCGGCCCGTGATGTCACCATGGTCGAGCGCACGCCCATCGATTATCTGGATTTCGCTTCCCCTGAATCGGGCCTGGGCTCAAAAATGGGCATCGACGCAACGGCCAAGATAGGGAACGAGACCCACCGCGAATGGGGCCGCAAAATCCGCATGAGCGACGACATTATAGAGGAAGTGACCAGCAAATGGCAACGCTACGGCCTGCCCGGTTCCGGCAAGCCCGTCTGGAAGAAATAGGTGATTTTTCTCTATCAAGGTAAATAATCCTTGACATTAAATGCCTGTTTGGGTATACCCATCATTAACGAGTTGCACAACTGTGTCCGCACCCCGCCCAAGGCTAAAGCCCGGGCGGGTTTTTTGTGGATGTGACGGGTTGTCAGAGGCAAATTTTAGCCACGGCTCCCATAAGGACGCACATCAACCGCCTGTAGGGGTGATCCGGATATCTCAATCCCACGCCCCGGCTCGCCCAGACTCTGGGTTGCGAACAGGCCGAACAGCGTTCGGGATTCGGTTGCTGGTGGTTCATCCAACGTCACAAATAGGATGAAGTTTGGCCCCTCGTGGATGACACGATATTTTTCATCATCCTGTTGGGGGGGGGCCTGAATTCAAGCAAGGTTTTGGTGACGGTCATAGCGCCGTCGCCTATGCCGCTGCGATAAGAAAACCAACAAACACCGCCGCGCCCATGAGGGCGTGTCTCAAACGTCCGGCCAGTTTCGACTTGTCGAGCATTTTCAAATTCAGTCCCACGGGCCAACGCGTATGTGGAGGTGGTGGCCCCAGCCGATACTTATGGTCCCGTCGATTTCAATTTCCAAAAAGCAGTACGATTTCCTGAACGTGTCCAATAATTTCTCAATCGGCCAATCGAAGGCTTCAAAAGTTCCCCAAGTTCCGTAATCGCAAGAATGTCTGCGCAGTTCCGTATTCCTCACCACCGTGTCGCCAAAACTCTGGAGCGTAAAAATCTGGAATTTTGTCGGGTGTTCGGATTCTGGTGGTTCAACTCGGGTTACCATCAGGATGTAGTTGGGCGCCTCAAAGATAACGCGGTACTGATAACCGAAATCGGACGTTTCGGGGAACTCCAACATTTTTTTGGTCACGACCATTGGGCCACCCTGCGGGCGGGAGCCTCCTTGCCTCCACGTTCCGAGGAAGAAGTCCATGCCTTGAGCGTGAGGGATGATCCCAAAGGGGTTAGTCGGCAGGACCAGCGGCCACTCGGCTGCCCTTGCCGTTGCGATAAGAAAACCAACAATCACCACCGCGCCCATGAGGGCGTGTCTCAAACGTCTGACGAGTATTGCTTTGTCGGGCACCCTAAACCTCTATGTAAACCAATAGGAGAATAACCATGGATAACACAACACTCAATACGATCCGTCAACACATCATAGATAACGAGGAACAACCCACTAACCCTTATCTGGATTTCAAGGGAAACCTGACCATCGGCACTGGTTTCAAGATTGAGACCGAAGAAGAATTCCTGTCCTTGGCGTTGATCAACAAGAACACGAAATTTTCGGCGACAAATGCCGAGAAAAAGGCCGAATTCGCCAACATGCAAAAGCTGCGCGAAGAGCAGGCCAGGAAACCTGAAAAGTTCAATCGTACGGCTGATAATTACGAAGAAAAAACCACACTGCGTATGCCCAAGGTGGAACAGGACAAGCACCTGGACCGGGAGATCGCCACGCGGGTCGAAAAAATCAAGAAAAATGTTGGCGCAGACACCTGGGACAAACTCAGCGATGGCAAAAAGGCCGCCGTTGTCGATGTTCACTACACCAATGGATCTTTAAAGAAATTCCCCGCCCTCAAGAAAGCCATTGAAGATGGCGATGCCGCCGCCATGGCCCGGGAAGGTACTTTTTACACCGACAAGGAAAATGGCAAGCGTGACATGGGCCGCCTGACCCGCAACCGGGCCGCCGTTATGGATGAGGACACGGAAACGGCACGAAGCAAGCTGAACGAGCAGTTTGAATCCAAAAAGACGGCGTCGCAGTCTGCCCCGGGCGATGACGACGTTAAAGGTTCATCAGGCGCGGATACGCTGGTCGCCGATGAAAGCACAAAAGCGGGTCGCCGTCCCGAGGTGCAGAGCTTCCTTGAAGACCTAAAAAAAACCGATAATCCGCTCGCAGATATCCTGCTTAAACAGACAGGCGACTGGACCGAGGACGAAGTTGGTCAGGTGCACAGGTCTGACGCTTATGCGGATCCGCGCCAGCCCGATGTTGCCGGTAAGGTTCGTCAGTGGTACGAACAGCATTACGGCACGGATCCGGTACAATTTGACGAGACCGGTCGAACCATGCAGCCGGTGTTCACGACGGTACCGAAAAAAGAGCCCGCCCCGGTACTGGGCAGCGATGGCCAGCCGGTATTGGACGGTGTGCTGGGGGTTGGCGCCAAGATCGCCGACCTTGCCGACAAGAGCGGCCTGTCGACAGCCATCCGCGGTGTCCAGAGCGGACTTAACCTGCTGGATAAAACCGGGACGCTCAAAACAGACGGCCTGTTCGGTCCCAAGACAAAACAGGCGCTGCGCGAGTCCGTTGCAGAGTTGGGCCGTCCCAAGGTCGAAAACGCCCTTGCCCTGGGATCATTTTGGAACCTGCTTGAAAAAAAACGCGGCGATCTGGCCGAGACGGTCCATGACAGTTTCTCTGGATTGTTCCAGGCCGAAAGCCAATACAAACCCTCCGATAAAAGCCCAACGCCCTGGGGGTTGGTCGTTCAGGATACCATCAATGATGTCGGCGCGAGTGCCCTCGGAAAGGATGCCTTCAAACCCCTGAACAATGATGGCTGGATTGGTCCTAAAACATCCGATGCCTTCAGGCGCACCGTCAAGCCAACGGGCATGGCAAGTTTTATGGAAAAGCTCGGCAACAATTTCGGTTTCTTTTAAGGGCCATGGTTGACGCCAGCATGGCATACGCCTAGTTTCCGGCCTTCTTCTCATTCGCGATAACCGGACACCTGAGCATGAGCCAAAACACCTTTGCGGAAAATTCCAACGCCTGGCCGTTTGTTGAGGCGCGTGCGTTGATTAAACATTTGAACGGCAAGGCGCCGGAAAAAGGGTATGTGCTGTTCGAGACCGGTTACGGGCCGTCAGGCTTGCCGCACATTGGTACGTTCGGCGAAGTCGCCCGCACCACCATGGTTCGACACGCCTTTCAGCAATTGTCGGACCTGCCGACCAAGCTGTTCGCCTTTTCCGACGACATGGACGGTCTGCGCAAGGTGCCCGACAACATTCCCAACAAGGATATGGTCAGCGAGCATCTGGGCAAGCCGTTGACGAAGATACCGGACCCCTTTGGCACCCACGAAAGTTTTGGCCATCACAACAACGCCCGCTTGCAGGCGTTTCTGGATGATTTTGGCTTCGAGTATGAATTCAAGAGCTCGACCGATTACTATAATGGCGGTCTGTTTGACGAGATGTTGCTGAAAGTGCTGGTCGAATACGACAAGATCATCAACGTGGTGCTGCCGACACTGGGTGATGAGCGCCGCGCCACCTACAGTCCGTTCCTTCCCATTTGCCCAAAGACAGGGGTGGTGTTGCAGGTGCCGATTATTGAGCGCGACATTGATGCCGGGACCATCGTTTATGAAGAGGCGGATGGCGCAAAAATCGAAACGCCGGTTACCGGCGGTCATTGCAAATTACAGTGGAAGGCCGACTGGGGTATGCGCTGGGCCGGTCTTGATGTGAATTACGAAATGTCCGGTAAAGACCTGATCGACTCGGTCAAGCTGTCGAGCAAGATCTGCCGCATTCTCGGCCACACCCCGCCGCAGAACCTGACCTACGAGCTTTTCAACGATGAAAACGGCGAGAAGATTTCAAAATCACGAGGCAACGGCCTGGCTGTTGAGGAGTGGCTGCGCTACGCACCGCCTGAAAGCCTGAGCCTGTTCATGTATCAAAAACCAAAAACCGCGAAGCGGCTGTTTTTTGATATTATCCCCCGCAACGTCGATGACTATCTGGCCCATTTGGCCAATTACGAGAAGCTTGAAGACAGCAAGAAGATCGACAACCCGGTGTGGCATATCCATCAGGGCAATCCGCCCCATGAGGAAGCACACCTGAGCTATAATATCCTGCTCAACCTGGCCAGCGTTTGCCATACGGAAGACAAGGCGGTGCTGTGGCATTTCATTGGCCGGTATCGTCCGGGGGCGACGCCCGAAAACGCACCGATTCTCGACAAACTTGTCGAATACGCCATTAATTACTACCGGGATTTCGTTCGCCCCGCCAAGCAATACCGTCAGGCAAGCGATGCGGAAAAGGTGGCCCTGGAAGACCTTGCCAAAACCCTGCAAACACTTCCTGCGGGTAGTGAGGGCGCTGACATCCAGACGGAAGTCTACGAAGTCGGCAAACGCCATAATTTTGAAAACCTGAAAGACTGGTTCAAGGCGCTTTACGAAATTCTGCTGGGGCAATCCCAGGGGCCGCGCATGGGTTCGTTCATTGCCCTTTACGGCATTGATGAAACGGTGGCCTTGATTGGTCGCGCCCTCGCCGGGGAAGATTTAAGCGCCTAGTTGTTCCAGTTTTTTTTCAACTGATCGGCCTCAAGGCGCTGCAGCGGCGTCAATAGCTTGTCGATATTATTCCAGAAAGTCCCCGGCTCCAGCCCTTTGGTATCGGCGGCCAGATCAAGCCACATGTAGGCGGTACTCAAATCCTGTTTGACGCCTTCCCCGGTGGCGTGCATGACGCCATAATCGTACTGGGCGTCAGGATAACCGGCATCGGCGGCGCGGCTGATCCAGTGGGCGGCTTTTACCAGGTCGCGCTTGACCCCCAAACCCTTGCGAAAAAGCGAGCCCAATGTGTATTGGGCCGGGGCAAATCCCTGGTCAGCGGCGCGCTGCCACCAAATGATGGTTTGTTTGGGATCCAGGGGGACGGCGCGGCCGTTGGCGTACAGGAATCCCAACATGTGCTGGGCGTAAGGGTCGCCCTTTTCGGCCTCGGGCAGCCATTGCTGATAGGCGGTTTTGTAGTCGCCGCGCTCGTAAGCCAGTAGCCCGGCATTAAAATCCGCACCGGCGCGTCCGCATAGGGCAATCAGCAAAAGTGCGAAGCCCAGTGTGGTAAGGAGTTTTGGCAAAACCTTTGCGCCTTATTTCCGGCCAGCCTCGGCGAAGGCAAAGTACAATTCACGGGCCATTGTGTAGAGCGGACCGGGTTGCAGACTGCGACCCTCGAGCCGGGTGCAGGGGGCGACCTTGTAATAGTTGCCGGTCCCGAAGACTTCATCGGCCTGTTCAAGTTCGGCAAATGTGATGGTCCGTTCATGCACCGTTACCCCGGCACTTTTCAGGCGCTCGATAACGCGCTGCCTGGTAATACCATTCAGGAAGGTTCCGTTGATTGCCGGGGTGTGAACCTCGCCGTCCTTGGCCATGAAAAGATTGGCGTAGGCGAATTCGGCGACATTGCCATCGGGGTCTGTAACGACGGCGGTATCGAAACCTTTTTTACTCGCCTCAGCAACGGACCGGGCAATATTGGGGTACAGGCATGATGCCTTGGCGTCCGTTGGTGCCATGTTTGCGGCAGGTCTTTGGAATGATGACAGGCAGGCGGAAAAACCGTCCGGGGCCGGAATGGCGGACGGGCTGACGGTCAGCACGAAACGGGTGCTTTCGGGGTTTGGCACAATGAAACCTTCATTGCCGAAGAACATGGGGCACACATAAAGTTCGGTATCTTCGGGAAACTTGTGGATGCCCTGCCAGGCCAGTTCCTCTATTTCCGGGCCTGTTATTGCCGGCGCTAAACCTAAGGCCTCGGCCGATCTGATGGCGCGGGCGCAATGAAGATCAAGATCAGGGGCGACGCCTTTAAAGGCCCGGGCCCCATCGAAGACGGTTGAGCTCAACCACATGCCATTGCTTTTCGGGCTGATAATCTGGGGATCGCCTTCAACCCAGTGATCATCAACGTAGGTGTAGCCTTCTTCGATATGGGATTGGCTTGATCCCTTGCCGAAATGCGTTTTCGCCATGGCGTGAATCCTTATGCTTGAATGTTCTTTTGTCGGGGCGTTACTGGCTGGACCAGACGATGCGGGCAATCCAGTCGACATCTTCGCTGGCCAGTTCCCGGTCATTATGTTTCGGGTTGATCGAGCTGAGCTCGACCTTGTGGGCAGTTTGTCTGCGCAATACCTTAGCCATCACTTCCCCGCCCATGGTTTTGACGACGACCCTGTCGCCACGGCGGATACTGGCCTGGGGGGAGACAATGACGGTGTCACCGTCGCGGTAGGCCGGTTCCATGCTGTCGCCGGAAATTTCCAGGGCGTAGGCATGATCATCAGCCAGGCCGGGGAAGGGGATTTCGTCCCAGGAACCACCAATGGGATAACCCGCATCATCAAAAAATCCCTGCGTGCCGGCTTGCGCGAAGCCGATCAGCGGCACGTTGCGAAAAATGCCGATGCCTTCCCCGTCGCCGATGTGGGAAAGAAACTCACCCAGTGAAGCGCCGGTGGCGCGAAGAATCTTGGCAATGCTTTCAGTGCTCGGCCAGCGTTGCTTGCCGTCGCCTGAGATGCGCTTGGATTTATTGAATGTTGTCGGGTCAAGACCGGCCTGTTTTGCCAGTCCCGAAGGTGAAAACCCGTGTTCACGGGCAATGGCGTCTACGGCGCGCCAGACATCTGAATGCTTCAACATAGGAACATTATCGTACAAATTTAAAAGATATGCACGTAAAAACCTGTGGAAAACTCTGGAATTGCCACCTTGACATAGGATAAAAAGTCTAATAGTTGATAATGTTCCGTTTTTGTTCTATTTATAAGAGAGGATCCCATTTTGGTACGCTGTCGCTATACACCAAAAAAAATCTCCCAGGCGCCGAGCTTCCCGTTTTTGGATGCGCAGGAAGCCTGGTTCTGGTACATGCGCAGCCAGCGCGCCCGCCTGGAAGGCACCCAAATGCGCAGCGACGAAGCCGATATCGTCCGTCCCTGTGATCCCGACGACATTTACTGCTCGGTGATGGAACTGGTTCGGGCCCGGATTCTGGGACGCCATCATTTAAAAGTTCTGGCCAGCTTTGGCTTCAGCGAATGCGCGCCCGATTCCAGGCTCAGGGAACAGGAAAGGGCGGCCCGCTTTTGGGACGAAGCACTGGACCGGATGACGACAATCCTCAGAAAAAAAGGCATTGTCGAATGAAGCGGGCACTGGTCATTTTTTCGGACAGGACAGAACTTCGAAAACTGTGGTTGCTCAAGCGCGGATACCGTCATTGCTTCGCGATCATCGAGGGGCGGGCCGGATGGGCGGTTTTTAACCCACTCAGTCATTATACGGAAATCGAGACATACCCGTCGCTGGATGAAGACGAGATCGTGCAGTTTTATCAGGGATTGGATTTCACAGTGCTCAGGACGCAAGTCCGGGAGGTGCCAAAAAAACGCGCCCCGTTGTTTCCCTATACCTGTGTCGAGGCCGTAAAACGAACCCTGGGCATTCATGCCCGGGCCATCGTCACCCCCTGGCAGTTATATCAGTACCTAGAAAATTATCATAAAATAGAAAAAAATTCCTTGACATATCCAGTCTTTTAGCCTAGTCTCCCCTTAACGAGTTGCACAACTGTGTCCGCATCCCGCCCAAGGCTAAAGCCCGGGCGGGTTTTTTGTGGGGAGGATGTCGTGGATTAGTTCTAGGGAATTGAACAGGCAATTCCCCCAAGGGGATCTCTCAGACGTTCAAAATTGGTGCGAATGCAGCGCTCTCTTGCTGTAATCGTGTAGGAAATGATGTCGGGAGGAATTCCAAAAGTTATACTTGAAATGCCATAAATGCTCTTTGAGATATATAATTTTTGAAATTCTTCTTGCCTTGTTATATATGACATTCTGGGAATTTTATGCTTTTTTTCATACCAAAGACCCATCATTTCCATCGCCTTGTTGGCACTTTATAGGGGCCATTCTCAGGCTTCAGGCCAGTCAGGGAAGACTGCTTTGAATAGGTTTGAGAGGATCCTTTCAGTTTGTTCCCAATCTTTGTCGTGATAATTGACAATGGGAAGCATGACTTTTAGAGAGTGTATCTTTTCACCTTTGCCGACCATGGCAAATCCGAAAGGAGTGATTTCATTGGATATAAGCCACACTTGATAATCGGGTGGGATCAGCGCCCATTCACTCGGCGATGATTTGAACAATCTCTGTTTTGGTAATGGGTAGCCATCTCTCTTTTTCAGATGTGGAAAATAGAAACACGCCGCTAAAAAGAAACACGGACAGAGTGGTGATCCCGAAAATTTTTTTGTGGCGATTTTCCATTTATAAACCCTGCAACGAACAACTCAAATACTAAACATAATAGAATAAAATATTATGATGTTATGCAGGGCAACCGTCATGCCTGTAA
>JACNJU010000101.1 GCA_014382375.1 Rhodospirillaceae bacterium | reverse complement strand
GTTTCGATAAAATGTATCTGGCCCAGCGGTTGGCCTTTTTCAACATCATCGCCAAGCCCCTTGAAGGGCTCGTAAAGACCATTGTCACGAGCGCTGGTGAAGCAGGAACCGTCCGGGGTGCGCATCAGCCGTGTCGGCGGCAGGCCCAGGTCTTCGCGGCTTACCGGCTTTTCATCAAGAACCCCGCAGTGAGCGAGAATATTCCTGACCCCGGTTTCGGCGATGGCGATGGTTTCAGGCGTTGCCGTGCCGCCGCCGCCAAGTTCCGTTGACAGGAAGACCTTGCCCATCTCCTCGACCACGGTGTCGAGCATTCCCGCCGCGTCAAGTTCGCGCAAAACAAGACCCGTCGGGGCGGCAAAGGCCTTAAGGGCGGCCAGGGTCTGGCCCATTTGCTGCTCGTCGTCCAGTTCATGGATAACCGCGCAGGGCATGAAATCCAAGGTCTTGCCACCAGCGTGAAGATCGACGGCGACATCGACCTGCGGCAGGATGTGATGGCTTACAAAGTGGGCGATCATTGAGGTAACGGTGCCGTCCCTATTGCCCGGGAAAGCGCGGTTCATGTTCATTCCATCAAGGGGCGACAGACGCTGGGCGGCGCGAAAGGCTGGCAGGTTGAGCGCCGGCATGATGATAACCGTTCCTTGCACCTGCCCCGGCTGCAGTGAACCCATCAACTTTGCCAGGGCTATCGGGCCTTCGTACTCGTCACCATGGTTGGCGCCGGTGAAAAAAACCACCGGCCCAGGACCGCCGGAAATCACGGCAATGGGAATTTCAATCGCCCCCCAGGCTGACTGGTTGGTTGAATGGGGAACGACCAGATGGCCGAACTGTTTTCCCGTCGCGCCAAAATCTACTGTGGCGGATATTTTTGATGTTTCTGTCGACGTTTTCATGACCCTGCCCGGTTGCGGCGAAAAAAATTAATCCGTAACCGATTTAGGCCCTTGGGCCCGTCATCGTCAAGAAAGATGCGTTCTAATCATTGTTCCCGGCCGGATCGGATTTTCTTTTTTGGGCAAGTTCAGAAGCATAGGCAAGGGTTTCATCAACCATTGATGTGCATTCATATTGACGCCGGCAGGACGGGCAATCGCCGTCACCATAAAAATAGGCCTGACAAACAGCATTACGAATACCATTTCGGGCATCGCTTTCTTCCCCCTGCCCCATTAACGTTTTCCCCTTAACATCAAGATAATCAATTTAAAACCTGGAACGATTCTTGAATTATTACTTTTACGGGAAATTTATGCACATAGACACTGTCATTAATGACAGTTTCTACAACGCTATTTTGTAATTACTATAGATAGATTCGTTATAGGGCTGAAAAATGAGTCTGACACCTGATCACAGTGATCGGCAATGTTGAAAAACATCACGTTAAAGCTGCCCCACGGCTTTCTATTTATCCACCAACCTAAGGTGAGCCAAATTGGACTTTATTAAAAGCAGCAACACATTAACCAGCAGACAGCTGGAATGCCTGACCTGGAGCGCCGCTGGTAAAAGTTCTTTTGAAATCGGCCAAATTCTTGAAATTTCGGAACGCGGTGTCAATTGGCACATTAATAACGCCATGAAGGCGCTCGGTTCGGTAACCCGCATTCAGGCCGTCGCCAGGGCCGTTTACCTGGGGCTCATTTCGGTAAAGTAAAAAACCAATTTCGACCGGGGTCTTTCGACAGCCGCAATCCGGGAGCGATTGCATTACCCTTCTTCGACAACCGCACGATCCCTGTGGGTGGTCACAATCCAGACTCCAAGGATAACGACAGCGCCGCCCATGAGTTCGACCGGCGACAAACGCTCCCCCAAAAATAGCATACTGCCGATAATCGACATAACCGGTAACAGCAACAGAAACGGCATCACCTGATTGACATTGTAGATACCGAGCAACCGATACCAGATCGCATAACCAAGGGCGGTCATGATCAATCCCATATAGATAACGACGCCCCAGCCGATCCAGCCGGCGTTCTGGATCGCTTCCCACTGGCCATCCTCGAACAACCATGACGAAACAAACAATTGCGGCGCGGCAAAGACGGCGACCCAGGCAATCAGGGTGAAACCGCCGAGCTTGCCCCCCAGTCCCTTGATCATAATCTGCCCGAAGGACCACACGCAGGCCCCGCTGGCGACCAGAAGAACAGGCAGCAGATCGCCCTGCAGACGCGGTTGGCCGGCGATCAGCAAGACACCGGCAAAAGCCAACGCCATGCCAATGGCGCGTCGCCAACCCAGATGTTCTTTTAGAATAAGGGTCGCGAACAGGGCCAGGAACGGCGCTTCAAGCTGCACCACAATAACGGCGAGGGAGGCGTCAATGCCATCAAGGCCGGAAAAGGTCAGGCTGTATTGGATGGTGGCGCTGACGATAGCGATCCAGAAAATTTTCCACATCAACCCCCAGGGCGGCCTGACGAACCAGACCAGGGCAAGGGCTGTGACGCTAAAGCGGAAGGCCATCAGCAGGATCGGCGGGAAGCTGACATAAACGAACGCGACCTTGGCAAGGGTAAAGCCAAGGCCCCATAACATGGGAACGGTAATCGCCAGCAGTATGTCGAGAGGTTTCACACGCCAATCCCTTTTTTTCCTTCTTAAACCAAGAAGGCAAACATAGCGAAGGAATTGCTTTGGCTAATGGCTGGTGCCGCTGGAATAGGTGATCTTGTTAAAAACGTTGTACTTGCCCGATGGCTTGACCATCTTGATGCGCTTGACCTCTTCAAAGGTTGTCGCGTCGTAGATCACCAGCGCCCCGTCCATATCCCAGACACTGACCAGGGCGAACTTGCCGTCGCGGGTAAATTCCACATGGGCACCGGTTTTGCCGGGCGCGGGCCTCAAGGTTTTGACGATTTCCAGGGTCCGTTTGTCGATAATGTGCAGCAAGTCCCTGTTGGGGCCGAAGAAGACATCGGTCCACATATAGGGCGTGTTGTCGTGGCTGCGCATGAAAAACCCCGGGCCCCTGGTTTCAATACGCTTGATGGTTTTCCAGCTTTTCAGGTCAATAACGCTGATCGCCGCGTCTTTCAGGTGCGGCGTCGCCATCACCGGGCGACCGGCGTATTCGAAGGTTATGCCTGATCCGAGATGGGGCATACCCGAAAGGTCAAGATCGGCGATCTTGCGGCCGACCCGCATGTTGACCACCTGTCCGTTTTTAGCGTTGCGGGCTGCCCCGATCAGGTTGACATAGGACTGGTCGAAAAAGAAATCATCAAGATAATCATCGAGGATAATCCGCCGTACCGGGAACGGCCCGTAATCAAAGAAACCTTCTTCCTGACCCGGCTGGTAATTATGGATCAGGCCCTGCGGCACCGGTTCGGGATCGTCCTCGTATGACATTTCCCAGATTTCCGGAATGTCCTTAAGTGCTGCGACAAAGCTGTTACGTGGTGGCGCTGTGTAGACGGCGCTGACTCTCGAGGATGTGCCGTCCTTGCCCGTGACCGGGATGATCTTGACCGGCTTCAGGGTTTTACTATCCATAATCACCAGTGTATGAGGCAAGGTATTGCCCGCCGCCACCCAGCGACCATCGCCGGAAACGGCAATGTTGCGGGTGTTGATACCGATGCGGATTTCGGCGACCGGCTGAAAACTGTGCAGGTCGTACTTGCTGACCCAGCCATCGCGGGAAGCCAGATAGACGAACCGACCGTCCGGGGAATACTTGGCCCCGCCATGCAGGGCAAAGCGGGATTTAAACCGCCACAAGGGCTCGAAACTGTCACCATCGAGAATGGTCACATGATGATCGCCGGTTTCGACCACCGTAAACAGGTTCAGCGGATCGGCTTTATGTTGCGGGGTCTCTGGAAGTTCGGCCGGGTCGGTGTGGATGATGTGGCTGGCGTTCATTTCGGCCAATTCCCACTGCGGGACTGCTTCCAGCGGGATGTAGATGAAATCAACGAGCGCCTTGATCTCGTCCATCTCGAGGGAGCCTTCGTAAGCAGGCATTTGAACGGCCGGGCGGCCATCGGCAATGATCTTGATCGCCTTGTCCTTGCGCAAGCGGCCAAGATTTTCAGGCAACAGCGGCGTCCCCATGCCGCCCAATCGATCCGCGCCGTGACATTCAGCGCAGTGTTCTGCGTAAAGGGCTGCCGCGTCGGGGGTTTCAGCCCGCGCCGGTATCTGCACGCCAATCAACAAGACGGCAAGCACGGGCAGTAAGAAACGCATGAGTTCAGCCTGCCTTGCGGGAAGCGGAAAAGGGCGTCATCGCCACCCGCTCTCCAGCATCGCTTCCGGTTAATCCAATTTCATCATCATCCAGATAACAGGCCGGATCTTCGGCCCACGGATCGCCGGTGATTTGATCGGCGCGGACCCGGGTGTTACCGCCGCAAATATCTACATGTTGGCAGACTGCACAGCGGCCTTTCAGGGGCCTGGGGCGGCTTTTCAGCCCCGCCATCAGCGGATCGGAGGTATCTTGCCAGATTTCAGAAAACGGCCTGTCCTTGACGTTGCCAAGGCCGTAATGCCACCACATGGTGTCCGGGTGCACTTCCCCCACATTATCGATATTGGCGACATTGACGCCCGATGCATTGCCGCCCCACTGAACCAGCTTGGCCCGCATGTGGGCGGCGTGGTCGGGGTAATTCTTTTCGATCCACTTGAGCAGATAAACCCCATCGGCGTCATTGTTGCCGGTGACAAATTCCTTGGCCTCACCCTTACGAATTCCCTCAAGGCAGCGCTCGAACAGGGTATCCATGGCGTGGCGGGTCATCTGGAAAATGGCGTCGTCCTTACGGTTATGATTTCCGCGTCCGGCGTAATTGAGGTGCGAGAAGTAAAACCGGTCGATATCTTCCTGATCGAGAAGGTCCAGCATATCGCCCAGCTCAGCGGCGTTGTCCTGGGTCATGGTGAAGCGCAAGCCGACTTTAAGCCCTTTTTCCCGACACAGGCGAACCCCCTGCATGGATTTCTCGAAAGCCCCTTCAAGGCGGCGGAACTTGTCGTGGGTTTCGCGCATTCCATCGATACTGACGCCGACGTAATCGTAACCGATGTCGGCGATTTCATCGATCCGGGTCTCATCGATCAGGGTGCCGTTCGTTGACAGCCCGGCATAGAAGCCCATGGTTTTTGCCTGTCTTGAAATCCGGTAGATATCAGGGCGCAACAACGGTTCGCCACCCGATAAAATCAGCGCCGGCACCCGAAAAGCCTTTAAATCGTCCATCACCGCAAAAATCTCCTCGAGTGACAACTCGCCGGGGAAATCCTTGTCGGCCGAAATCGCGTAGCAATGCTTGCAGGTCAGATTGCAGCGCCGGATCAAGTTCCAGATCACGACGGGGCCCGGCGGATCACGTCGAACACCGACCGCAGTCGGGTTGTCAATTTCACTGAGGAATTTTGTTAGCCTGAACATGATTTACGCCACCAGTCTAAGGCCGGATTTCTTCAGTATCCGGGTTGAATACAATATTCTGTGATCACGGGCGGCGTCACCCAAAATCATCAAAATTTGCCGGGTGTGTTTTTCGACACTTTCGTGATCGCGGCCATGGACCATACAAAACAGATTATAGGGCCAGTCCGGCAAATGACGGGGGCGATGATAACAGTGGGAGACAAAATCCAAAGCCCCGACCCGGCGGCCCAGGGCGCTGATTTGATCATCGGGGACATCCCAGACGGTCATCCCGTTGGCCTTGTAGCCAAGCGCGTAATGGTTCGGCACGACGCCGTTGCGGCGAATGACACCGGATTTCAGCATTTTTTCCATACGGTTGATAACGTCTGCCGGCTCCAGCCCGACGCTACGGGCGACATCGTCATAGGGTCGCAAGGAAAGCGGCAGGCCTTCCTGTGTGGCGACGACAATGGCGCGGTCAAGATCGTCCATGATCAAACCTCGAACCTGAGGCCGATGAAGAATTCTTCCTTTTTCGGCATGTTGTAAACGACAAGCCCGGTTGCCGCTTCGATACGGGAAATCGTTTCGGCAACCCCTTCCGGTGTTTCGGTGGCGATAACGAACCACATGTTGAAGTCATGATCGCGGGCGTAGTTGTGGGCGACTTCGTCAAATTCGTTGACGATTTCGGCAATCCGTTCGTAGTCGTCATCAGGCACTTCCAGTGCCGCCAGGGTCAGGCCGCCACCCATTTTTTCGGCATGATACATGGGTCCGAAGCGGCTTAAGGTGCCTTCGTCGAGCAACCGGGTTATCCGCGCCAGCACTTCTTCGGCTTCGATGCCAAGGCTGGCCCCGACTTCGGCGAACGGTTCCGCAGACAAGGGGAAACCGCCTTGATAATCATTGATCAGGGCGCGGTCAATGGCGTCCAGTGGGGCGCTCATGCCACCGATTCCAGTTTTTTCGGGCTGGCCCCATAATGGGCGCCACGCTGCTTGAAACGACGGGTACTGAACAGCACATCCCGGGCAGCCGCGTCGGCCCCGCAGGTGCGAGCCAGCTGTTCGACCTGTTCAAGAACATCATCGCGCTTTTGTCCGTGGACCATGCAAAACAGATTATAGGGCCAGTCCGGCAAGCGACGGGGACGGCGGTAGCAAAGGGTGACGAAATCAAATTCGCCGAAACAGCGCCCGACCTGGGCGACCTTGTCGTCGGCAACATCCCAGACCGTCATGGCGTTGGCCCGATAACCCAGTTCGTGATGACGGACGATCAGGCCAAAGCGCTTGATGCGCCCGTCAGCCTGCATCGCCGACAGGGTCTCAATGACGTCGGCCTCGCTGATGCCGACCTGTTCTGCGATAACCGCAAACGGCCTGGAAACCAACGGCAAACCGTCACCAAGGGCGGCTACAAGTCTTTTTTCGTGGTCGCTTAATTCCATTGCAGGTCAAATCCCAAATCGAGATGGTAATCTTCCAGCATTGGCAGATTGAGCACCTTGATCCCGGTCATGTGTTCGATATCCTCAATCACCTGCTGAACGCCCTGACTGTCGGTAGCGGTGACGACAAACCATAAATTCAGACGATGCTCACGCTCATAGTTGTGGTTGACCGCGTCAAAATTGCTGACCACGGCGGCCACATCCTCCAACCGGTCAGGCTCGACAGCCATCGCCGCCAGCGTGCTGTGGCCGACCGTGTTGGGCTTGAAAACGGCCCCGACGCGGCTTAAGGCACCGTTTTCCTTAAGCACTTTCAAGGCCTCGATCACCTCGTCCTCGCTGACACCCAACTTTTCGGCAATGGCGGCGTAAGGACGTTCGACCAGCGGCACACCACGCTGGAACCCGTCGATCATTTTCTTATCCAGTTCGTCCACTTTCAAAGTCCCGTCTTGTGAGCGCGGGCGGTGAAAAAGATACCGCTGGGCTTGAGAGCCGGAAGCTCTTTGATGACTTCCGCCGTTTTGGTGTCATAGACCTTGACCACATCCAGATCGCGCACCGATAGCCACACTTCTTCGCCGCGTGGGGTGAATTCCATGTGCAGAACGCCCTTGCCGGGGGTCAGTGTTTTAACCAGCTTCAGGGTTTCGGCATCAATCACCTGCACCGTATCGTTACGGGGAACGGCGAAATTCACCCACACCTGGCGTCCATCAGGGCGGGCCATGACAAACACCGGCTGGCCATGAACAGGAATACTGGCGACCTGTTTCCAGGTCGCAATATCGACGACCAGAACTTCGTGATGGCCGACCGCTGGCATGAACGCATAGCCACCGGCGACGGCCCATCCTTCCAGATGCGGCATTTTGTAGACAGGCAGTTTTTCTTCGCCCCTGCCATAATGATCAAGAATGCGGGTGACGCCTTTTTCAAGATGCCACAGGTCGAGCATGGCCATGCCGTCCTCGCCGAACAGCCCGGAAATATAGGTGCGCCCGTCCGGGGTTATCAGGCCGTCATAGGGTTGATGGCCGATGTCGGTGAATTTGGTGATCGCCGGTTCTTCAGGATCGCTCATATCGGCGACCCAGATTTCGTCACTGTCATAAAGGGCGAAGACGAACAATTGCCCCGGTGCGTCAACCAGGCCGATAACCTTTGAATCCGTCGGCAAATCGGCGACCAGTTTCAGTGTCCCCGAATCAAAAATCCGCACCCCGCCGGGCTCGTAGTTTGAAACGGCGACGAGGCTGCCATCCTGGGAAATCGCGCCGCCAATGGCGTTGCCGGCCTGTATGACACGGGCAACCACCGTGGCCTTAAGCATATCAACCTTGCTGAGGCCACCGTCGCGGCCAAAGACATAGGCGTAGCGTTGATCGCGGGAAAAAACCACCGAGGCGTGGCTTAAATCACCCAGGCCCTGAACCCGGGCCAGACGCTGACGGTTGCTGCTATCGACAATCAGGGCAGAGCTGTCGGCGCGTTCAATAATCAGGCCCAAATCACCGGTCCCCCTTAAAGGTGTGCCCGAACAGGCGCTAACCACGAAAAGAAATGCCAGGACGGCCAATCCTGGCTTGACTTCCAGAGACCCAAAAAGCCAGCCAAGGGGAGCGCGCACCCGGTGCCTGAGGGGCAGCGTACCTACCTGATTTCTTATTTTTTCCATTTGTTTTCCTTTATGGCGCGGACCAGCCAGCGCGCTTCTTCTTCGCTCAACAGTTCTTTCCATGGCGGCATCGGGGTTCCGGGCAAACCTTCCATAATGATTTCCGTCAGATCATCATCGCTGCGCGCGGCCATGGTTTCTGGCAGCAAGGGAGAACCAAGGCCACCACTACGGGTGAGGCCATGACAGGAACCACAATCGTGTTTGAGGAAATACAACAGCTCCACTTGTCGCGCCGGAGCGATCCCGGCCTCGACGGGGGCGGCCAGTAATAACAAGATAAACAGCAGCAGCGTTCCCTCAGGCTTGAGCCGAAAGGACTTCATCGGAGGCAAGCTCCAGCTGGCTGTAGGCGTCTTCATAAATCATTCCCTGCCAGTTCAGCATATCAGCCAAACTGACCACTTTGCCGACGATAACAAGCACCGGCGACGGCAGATCAAGATCATCGACCATCATCGGCAATCCGGCAAGGGTGCTGATGCACTGACGTTGCCCCTCAACGGTTCCCCTGGAGATGGCCGCTGCCGGTGTACCCGCAGGCAAGCCCTGGGCAATCAGGTTGCTCGATATATCAGGAAGATTGGAAAGCCCCATGTAAAAAACAAGGGTCGTTTGCTCGCAGGCGAGGCTTTTCCAGTCAAGATCAAGGCTTTCACCGGCGCGCGCATGGCCGGTAACGAAGCGCACACCGGTGGAAAGACCGCGGTGGGTCAACGGAATACCAAGTGCCGCACTGATCCCTGAAGCCGCCGTAACACCCGGCACGACCTCGAAGGCGACGCCGCGATGGGCCAGATACTCGGCCTCTTCACTGCCGCGTCCGAAAATAAACGGATCACCGCCCTTAAGCCGGACAACCATGTGATTGCTGTGGGCCAGCTTGACCAGTAAGGCGTTAATGTCTTCCTGGGGGAGATGATGATTGCTTGCCGCCTTGCCAACAAAGATACGGGCAACGCCGGGGCCGATAAGATCAAGAACTTGCTGGGAAACCAGCCGGTCATAAACAATGACGTCGGCCTTTTTCAAGGCATTCAGTGCTTTAACTGTCAACAGTTCCGGATCGCCCGGACCTGCCCCAACCAGGAATACTTTTCCATTTTTTTCAGCCATCTTGATCTCCGATGTTTTATTATTTTTCACAAAAAAAATTTATTCGGGGATGTTCTTAAATAAATGTCTAAAGCGGGGGCAGAACCAAAGGCCCTGCCCCCAAAGTTTTAGTAGACGTCGTTTTGCGTGTTATAGACGTTGAACTTGCCGGTCGGGGTTACAAGGCGCTTGTCCTTGATGACCTTTTTCAGCTTGCGCGTCTTGTCATCGACAACAACGATCGCCGATTCCTGGGCTTTGCCGTTCCAGACAGAGAACCAGACTTCAGTACCGGCCTTGTTGTACTCGCCCTGGACGACGCGCTTTGCGCCTTCGTTCAGGCCAGCCCACTTGGCGACGGGAATGATCTCAGGACCTTTGTCCAGATTGTTGACATCAAAGACGCTGACCGACTGATAGACTTCTTCATCTGAATTCAGCGGCGCATCAACCCACAGGTTCGTCGACTTCGGATGGGTTTTGATGAACAGCGAACCGCCACCATGGCCATCGATGCTTTCAACGACTTTCCAGGCGCTGTCGGGATGGCCTTTCGGGTCGGTGCCGATCAAGGCGATGGAATCGTCACCCAGATGCGAGGTCGACCAGACCGGGCCAAACTTCGGATGCATGAAGTTAGCGCCACGTCCCGGATGCGGCGTCGCGCCGACGCCTTCCTTGATCTTCTTGACCAGTTTGCCGGTCTTGGTGTCGATGACGACGATCGTGTCGCGGGCGTTGGCTGCCGTCAGGAAGTAACGTTTGCTTGCATCGAAACCACCATCATGCAGGAAACGTTCCGCATCAATGGTTGTGACGTTCAGGTTATCGATGTCTTGGTAGTTGACCAGCAAGATTTTGCCGGTTTCCTTGACGTTGACAACGAATTCCGGACGATAGTGCGAAGCAACAATCGCCGCGACCCGTGGTTCGGGATGGTATTCCTGGGTATCCCAGGTGGTGCCACGGGTGGAAACAACCTTGAGCGGTTCAAGCGTATCGCCGTCCATGATCGCATATTGCGGCGGCCAATAGGTGCCACCGATGGCGTACTTGTCTTCAAAACCCTTCATTTTCGAGGTTTCGACCGAACGCGCTTCCAGGCCAAGCTTGATCTGGGCCACCGTCGTCGGCGGGTCCATCCACAGATCGACCATGTTGACAAGGGCGTCACGACCAACCGTAAACAAATAGCGACCGGAAGCCGAAAGCCTTGAAATGTGAACGGCGTAACCGGTTTGGATGATCGACTTGATTTTGTAATCATCACCTGAAATCAGGGCAACCTGACCGGCGTCACGAAGCGTGACAGAGAACAGATTTTCCAGATTGAGCTTGTTCATCTGCTTTTTTGGGCGCTTGTCGGGGGGGTAGTACAGCGTCCAGGTGTCCTTCATCTCCTTCATGCCCCATTCGGGCGGAGAAACAGGCTCTTCAAGAAGATAGCGGGCCATAATATCGATTTGTGCTTCGCTCAACTCGCCTGAAGTTCCCCAGTTGGGCATGCCACCGGGTGAACCATAAGTGATAAAATCGCGCAAATGCTCGTAACCCAAATCCTTGGTCCGTTGGGGTTCTAGGTTTTTACCGGTCGCCCCCTTACGCAACACGCCGTGACAACCGGCGCAACGCTCGAAATAAATTTTATCGGCGACTGTTTTTTCTTCCGCCGACAGTTTCCCTTCTGCCGCCTGGGCCATAGATACCGAAAATGAAGCAGCAAAAACCGCCGCCATTCCGATACCGGCCAGACGAAATCCATATTTAGCCATGGTTAATCTCCAACATCGTGGTTTAACTTTCATTTGATCGCAGGATACCAAAGACCGTATTACCCATGTCCTTCCCCTCGCATTGACTTTGGTCAAAGGAGGCGAAAATGTGGCAGTGTAATTTGCAGAGCGGCGTTGACCGGATTGACGCCATCGAAAGGACCCGACATGTCGTTACTAGAATGGAAAGACGAATACAGGACAGGTTTCCCCTCCATCGATTACGAGCATCAAACCCTGATTCTCGCCATCAATGATATTTTCGAGGACAGCAGCAGCGATCAGGAAAGTCTGCTCTCGGCGCTGGCGGAAATTCACGCCCTGGTCGAGGCCCACTTCGCCCTGGAAGAAAAGATCATGCGCGACCAGCGCTACCCCGCCTATATACCCCACAAGCAGGATCACGAACGCCTGCTCGATGAAATTCGCGATATAATGGACGCGGTGGAAAAGTACGGCAAGATCGATACGGGAGTCGCCCTTGGCGAACGCCTGAGCGCCTGGTTCGCCGTCCACTTCGCCTCTCTTGATAAAGACCTGCACGCCATGATCGGTGCCTGACTTATACCAGGTTGTATTACTCCAGGGTGAACTGCCCGGACGCGTTATCGAAGCCAATAACCAGAATTTCGCGGGGCCTTATATCGATAGAGTGCTCAAGAACGAAATCATATTCATCCTGGGAGGCGCCTTCACCTGAATCCCACATGCCAACCTTTATCCGGTGCGTGCCCGCATCGATCGGGAATTTCTGATAAAAGCTGGAATGGCCGTCTCTGGACAATCCCGCTGGAATGGCGACGCCCTGATAAACTTTTTTGCCATCCAGGGCGAGATCGATAACCAACGGCCAGCGTTCGCGCGAACAATTCATAGGGGCGCGCATGTTGGCGGCCAGTTTGGCCAGTTCTTCGCGGCTGCGTTTCTTGCATTCTTCCCGGTGCTGACCAGCATGGGTGAAACTGAGCATCACCCGTGCCTGTTCGGGCGGATGGGCGACGTAAACGGGAGAGCTTGAAAAATAAATGACAAACAGCCCAAACAAGGCGAAGAAAACGGCCTGACCAAGCAATTGCAGGGGCGTTTTTTTGGCCACCTTCATTTTCAGGCCAGAGGCCTTGATTTTGGCATGGCGTTCATCAGTCTCGCGGGCCTGTTCTTCCTTCAGCAGCCGCTTTTGCTCGCGCACTTCGGGCGACGGGTTGATAATTTCCTTCAAACCCAGATGATAGAGAACCAGAAAGAAGATCGGGCTGAAAACTATAAACGGCACAAGATGGAAAATCGGGATGCTGGGATCAATACCTAAAAACTCGTTCATGGGGCATCACCTTTACTCTCTGCAAGGGTGCCAAGAGTCTTCCTGAAAGCATCAATTTGGTCGCTTAAGGATTGTTCCTGAATGCGCGATGCCCAGAACACCTTGATGCGTTCACGCTCCACCCGCTTGCGCAAATAGGGGTCACGAACACCGGCGATACGCTCTTCGGTCCAGCGGTTACCAAGGCGGTTAAAACAGTCGCAGGACTGACAGCCGGTAATCAGAACCCCGTCAACGCCGTCCTGACTCAACGTAAAATCCATGAAGGACGGCGGCAACATGCCAATACAGGGCATACTTAAACCGGCAACGCCCGGCTTCTCGACGGTGTTGGTATCGGCGCCATATTCGCAGCCAAAGACCATAACGCCAGGGCGTTCTTCGGCGGTTGTCGCTATTCTTTCAACGGCTTTCACGGGTTTTTCGCGAAGCCGTTTCAGGTTCAGGTCGGGCAGATCAATACCGGTGACCAGTTCTTCGGTGCGCCTGAACGGGGTGGAAACCGGGCACGAACCGACGCAAATCCCGCAGCTCGTGCACAGGTCCGCAGCGACGACGGCTTCACGCTCGAAAGGTCTGCCGTCGGTTCTGGGAACCATGCTCACCGCCCCGAACGGGCAATCAACGAAGCAGCGTGTACAGCCATTGCATTTTTCCAGATAGACGACTGCCGGTTTCGGGCGTTTAAGCGGCGGCATCCATGGCATCGCCGCCAGGATCAGCGAAATCCCGATAGCCAGCGCCCACAGGGTTCCCGCACCCCAGGTATCGAAAACCGGATACAGGAACATGTAGAACCAGTCCATGTTGAGCTCGCTGGGGACCATGCTCAAATCAGCCGGGGCGTGACTGACGGCCGGTTTGGCCAGCGCCAGGACGACAAACATGACGAGCGAACCGATGGCCAGTCCCCGCGGTGGATTGATTTTAGGCTGGCTGACCCTCATCACGTGGATCCACATGACGAACAACAGGAACAAGGGGCCAAAAATGTGCATGAAAACCAGCAGCGTGAAGAACCTGTCGGTGAGGCTGCCGGGCGTCAGGAAATTATTGGCCACCGGCTCACCAAAAATTCCCAGCCAGTCGATCCATTCCATGGAACCGATGGCGATGTACTGGGCCAGCATGTCCCAGACCAGCCAGTAACCGCTGATCCCGGAAATAAACAGCATCCAGATAATCGGCACCCCGGTAAACCAGGTGAACCAGCGCACATCGCGGTAACGGTCCATGATGAATTCACGGCTAAGGTGAAATACCATGGTGACGATCATGGCGTCCGAAGCATAGCGGTGCAGGCTGCGCACGATGCCGCCCAGATACCATTGCTGATGGGTCATCACCTCAACGGATTGGTAAGCCCCGCCGACGGAGGTGTCGAAAAGGATGTAAACGTAGATGCCGCTGGCGGCGACAATCCAGTAATAGAAGAATGACAGCGTTCCCATCTGACGCAGCGGATTCCACTCCGGCCCGAAAGGCCGGTCCAGCACCGCCTCAAGATGCAAAACCGCATTCTGCAGACGTTTCCTGAAATTTATTTGTGATGACGATGATGGCAACAGAAGGCCTCCGGAAACTGAAACGAAACGACACGTCCAACCTTATTGAAGCCCAATAAGGCACAATACATTGACGCGGATCAAGCGAGTTATACAGGCAATCAGGCCGATGATTGCCGGTGAGATGAAGGACCGGGTTTACGGCGTCGCGCCTTGAAGATGCGAACCCATTCGCGAAGCACAAAGATGAGCATCCCGCCAACGATCAGGGTGCCGACAAAAAGCTGGATGAAAATTGAATAGTCAAAGCGGTAACGGTCCTGGGCCGGATCATAAATGGTACAAAACAGCCGTACCTTCTTGATCAGATCGCCAACACTGGCAAACGGCGTCGGTGTGCCGAAGACAAGCTCCTTCAATGGTTCGACCAGCAGCGGCAACTCAAAGGTCTGGCCGTAAACCTGACGGTAGACCACGCCCTTGCCATCGAGCACCGTCACTTGCGAAAGATGATCGTAGCCCTTGGGCGAGGCATAAAAAATAAAACCCAGGTTTTCGGCGAGGCCGACCATGGATGGCAAATCGCCGCTCAGAAATTTCCAGTCGGCAACGTCAATACCTTGCTGGGTGGCGAAATAGCGCATCCGGTCCGGGCTGTCCGCGGCACTGTCGAAGCCGATGGAGATAACCGAAAAACTGTCATCCCCCAGGGCGTCGCGGGCGCTGGCGGCAGCGTCGGCAAGGGTCTGGGTGATGATCGGGCAACTATCGGCGCAACTGGTGTAGATGAAACTGACAACCAGCGGTTTGCCCAGGAAATCGGCCATCGTGACGACCTTGCCGTGACTGTCGGTGAAGGCGTAATTGGCAAGCGTGCGGCCAATGGCGGCTTGCGAATAGGTCAGCGCCTGTTCAGGCGTGTAATCGGATTTGTCAGTTGCGGCCATGGCCATGCCCGGCGCGAATGCGACCAGTGACATCAATAAAATAAAAAATGAAATTGATCTTTTCATAACCCTCAGCTCATTCCCCCCGAAATGATAAAAGCGGGACGGGCGGCATGATAACCGCCCGTCCCTGTTGCCTTTAGCTTAAGCCCCAAACGCTGCTCAGATACTTCCAGTTAACGAAGTAGTAGAGAACGAACGAGACCAGGAAGATCATCGCCAACACGAAGGTTCCGGGAACCTCCATGGTTCCGGCGCTGCCATAACTGGTGGCGGCTCCGGTGACGTTGGGTTCTGCCGGTGCTTCTTCGGCAGGTGCAGCGGCTGCTGGCACCTTGGCTTTACCCCACAGGATCGTACCGACCATGTTGAGGATGAAGATCGCAGCCCCTATAGAGCCCATGACCGCGGCGACACCGTTCAAACCCATCATCAGGTTGGCGGCTGCCGGGAAGTCAAAGCCCATGGCGGAGTCGGCAAAGGTCATATCCCAGTGCCGGCGCGGAACACCAAGTGTACCCGCCCCCATCATGAAGGTCGCGGCCAATCCCATGCCAATACCGAACAGGTATGGCTGCCATTTGGCGAGACCGGGGAAGACCAGCTCTTTCTGCCACAACGTTGGCACGATCCAGTACGAGATCGCCATAAACGTCAGCGTCGTACCAACCACCACGGTGCCGTGGAAGTGACCGGGCACGTAGATGGTGTTGTGGGTGATCAGGTTAAGCTGTTCTGTGCCCATCATGACGCCCGAGATACCACCAAGGAACCCGAACAGGACCACCGACAAGGCCATACCGGCGAACACCGGGTTACCCCACGGTGCCTTGGTAAGCCATTCGAACAGACCCTTGTTGAGACCCTTCTTGCGCTGCGCCGCCTCGATGGCGCCGGGAACGGTCAGGCCATGGATCATCGAACCCAACACCGCCAGATAAAGCGCGTAGGAGGTGTTGAAGATCTTGTATTCCGAGCTCAGTCCCGGGTCGACCAGCAGATGGTGAGCGCTGGCCAGTTGCAGGAACAAAATGTAGAGCAGGAACGCCGTACGGCTAACCTTTTCGCTTAAAGGCTTGGCACCGAACAGGATCGCGGCAATCGCGTACCAGCAAGCAATCTGGGCGGCGACATTGACCTGTTGGGAAGAGTGACCCATGCCCCACCAAATGACGCGATACATGATCGTGTCGATGTGAGACAGCAGTCCCAGCGACCAGAACCAGGTCGGGACCAGGATAATGGCACCGGACAGGATCGTGAAGACGGCAATGATCGCCGCCGTCATGGCGCCAAAGGTAACCAGCGGGATAGACCCTTCATAGGTCTTTTCCTTCCGGGCCACGTGCAGGGTGGCGAAGAAAACAAGACACCCCAAAAGCGCACCGACTGCGAACAGGATAATACCCAGATAAAAGTCCTGGGCCGCCATCATCGGCGGGTAGGATGTGAACATCACCGAGCTGTCACCACGCAATACGGCAACATTGGTAATAAGAGCACCAATGAGCATCATCCAATAGCCAATCCAGGCAATTTTTGGAAAGACCATGCGCGCATTGAGAAGAATGGCCGAGGTGAAATAGAGCAGTGCAATTTCAAAGAAAATGCACCACACCAGCAAAACGTCCAATCCGTGCGCGGTCAGCGCCAGATAGAACAGGTCTGCATCAAGAAGGTGAACTGCGGGCCAGCGGGTCAATGCGACCAGCAAGCCAAACAGGCCACCAATCAACAAGAAAACAACAGCCGTTACCGCGTTCCATTTGATAAGCTTGTCAGCATTTAGATCAATTTTGAAACCGGTATCGGGACACGTTCTGAATTCTGCCATGATTGCCTCCCTCTACTTGTCAACCACGTGGATTTTGCCAACCATGGTGTGGTGGCCAATCCCGCAGAATTCGTTACAGATAACGCCAAACTCGCCGGAACTGGTCGGTTTGACAGTGAAGATCATCTCGTAGTTGGGATGAACCTGAATGTTGATGTTCTCAGGCAGCAGCGACCATCCGTGCATCCAGTCAAGCGACGACAGATGGAAACGGTAAGACTGGCCTTTTTCAAGCTCAAGAACCGGCCACCATTCCCACAACCGGCCAAGCATGTAGACGTCGCTTCCGGCAGGGGGACGGACAACCGGAATGCCGGTATCGCCTTCCTCGCGGACCGTATACTTCGCTGCCCACGTCTCGACTTTCTCGGCATAAACTTCCGGTTTGATCTTGTAGGCCTCGTTCGACAGATTCTGTTCGCCGACAAGGTGCCAATACGGCATCATGAAAAACATCACCAAGGCCCAGATAAAGGCGATGGTGATCCACATGACCTCCGATTTTTCGATTGGTTGGTTCCACCAAACCCGCTGTGGTGGAGGAAAAATACCCATGATTAAAATCCCCTCTCCTTAACTTATTGAGCCAGCGGGATGGCGATGGTTTCCATCACACCCCATACGATATACAAAACCATCGGCGAAACGATGCCGATGACGAGCAACAAAAGCGGGCTATCCAGCAGTTGTTGCATAAATGGAATTTTTTCGTCCGTTCCACCGGGACCGGTGTCAAAATCGCTCATAAGTCCCCTCTCCTTCCTTTGAAATAACAATCCCCGAGCATGCTCTGGCGGGGCCATAACCACATAAAGCGCGTTTTAGCTTACTCTAATCAGTCATGGTTGTTGGGTTTGTTCCTTAACCGAGGTCAAATGGGTTGATTTTTTCTTTTTCGGTCTAGTTGTCCAATCAATGGAAAAAGCCAACTAATTCTTGCCTTTGGCCGTGCCAACGGGCACATAAAGAAAGACCGGAACAGTTGCCCTAAATGGTCCGGGCGTCGTTTAAACAATCCGTTGTTGAAGGAGAATCCTGCCCGTGCCCGTCGATGACGTCACCAACACAACCAACAACGACGATGCACCCGAACAAACACCCGCGCCAAATTTGCGGGTTGTTGAGTACGCCCTGCTGCTGAAACCCAGGGTGATGTCACTGGTCGTCTTCACCGCCTGGACCGGCATGATGATGGCGCCGGGCTCAATTGACTTTCCCACCGGGGTCATTGCCATCATCTGCATCGCCGTCGCCGCAGGGGCGTCGGGGGCGATTAACATGTGGTATGACCGCGACATCGACATCATCATGAAGCGGACCCAGCACAGGCCGCTGCCAGCGGGTCGCCTTGAACCGCTCGAGGCGCTTGGCTTCGGCGTTTTCCTGTCCGTCGCCTCGGTTTCCATCATGGCTATTTTTGTCAACATCGCCGCTGCCGGCTGGTTGATGACGACCATCGTCTATTATGTTTTCATCTACACTATCTGGCTAAAAAGGCGGACCCCGCAAAACATCGTTATTGGCGGTGCTGCCGGCGCTTTTCCGCCGATGATCGGCTGGATAGCAGTGACCGGCGGGGTTGAACCCAACGCCTGGATTCTGTTCCTGATTATTTTTCTGTGGACGCCGCCCCATACCTGGGCCTTGGCGCTGTTCAGAAGCGGTGATTACGAGGCCGCCGGGGTGCCAATGATGCCGGTTGTCGTCGGCCATCACAAAACCGCCGTCCAGATGCTGCTTTACACGCTGGTGCTGATCCCGGTGACCCTGTTGCCGACGTTGCTGGGCATTTCCGGACGCGCCTACATGACTGCTGCCATCGTCCTGGGCATCGGCCTGTTGCGCCATGCCATTATTGTGCTGAAGGACGACGACGCCAAAAAAGCCCGGTCGATGTTTCTGTTTTCAATCCTCTACCTGTTCATGATCTTCGTCTTCCTGCTCGTCGACAAGGGCCTGATGATGTGGCTGCCTGAATACTTCTCATGAGCGCTACAGCTTACGAAAAGCTGGAGCAGCGTTTCCGCCGTATTCTAATTCTTGGCGATGCGGGCGAGGCCCTGAATTGGGATTACGCGACGATGATGCCCGTCGGTGGCGGCCCGGCTCGCGGGGAACAACTGGCCGAATTAAGCGCCGTCCGCCACGCCCTTCTCACCGACACGGAAACCGCGGATCTGCTGGAAGAGGCCGCCCAGGATGACAGCCTGAATGACTGGCAATCCGCTAATGTGAAGGCCATGCGGCGCAAGTGGGCACACGCCACAGCACTTTCAGAAGATCTGGTGCTGGCCTTCTCGAAAGCCTGCACGGCGTGTGAAACCGTGTGGCGCGGGGCGCGGGCCGAAAATGACTTCGCCGCCGTCCTGCCACACCTGGAAGCCCTGTTGATGCTGGTTCGTGAAAGCGCCCGTGCGAAATCGGAAAAACTGGGACTTTCTCCCTATGACGCGCTGCTTGATGAGTTTGAACCCGGCGAGCGTAGCGCCGATATCGACATCCGCTTCGCTGAACTGGAAGCCTTCCTGCCCGGTTTTTTGGGAACTGTGCTGGAAAAACAGCAATCCGACCCGGCCCCGCCCTTTCCGCAGGGACCGTTCGCAGCCGAAAGCCAGCGCCAGCTTGGCCTGAAACTGATGACCGCGCTGGGCTTCGACTTTAATCACGGCCGCCTTGATGTCAGCCTGCATCCGTTTTGCGGCGGCACCCCTGACGATGTGCGCATTACCACCCGCTTTGACGAGGACGATTTCTCCTCGGCCATGATGGGGGTACTGCATGAAACCGGCCACGCCCTGTATGAGCGCGGCTTGCCCGCCCGCTGGCGCTATCAACCGGTCGGACAAGCCCTGGGCATGGCGGTCCACGAAAGCCAGTCGTTACTGATCGAAATGCAAATGAGTCGCTCGCGCGGCTTTCTGGAATTTGTAGCCCCCCTCATGCGCGAGGCGTTCAAGGGTTCGGGGCCGGCATGGGATGTCGAGGCGCTCTACAGGAACCTGATAAAAGTCGAGCCGGGTTTGATCCGCGTCGATGCCGATGAGGTGACCTACCCCCTGCATGTGATCCTGCGCTACCGGCTGGAAAAGCAGATGATCGCGGGCGACCTGGCTTTAAGCGATCTTCCTGCCGCCTGGAACGATGGTCTGGAAAACCTGCTCGGCATCCGCCCGGGCAGTGACCGCGAGGGATGCCTGCAGGATATTCACTGGTACGACGGGGCCTGGGGATACTTCCCGACCTATACGCTGGGGGCGATGACGGCGGCCCAGCTCTATGCTTCTGCTCTGGAAGACGAGCCTCGCATATCAACAGGCATCCCGCAGGGAAACTTCACACCCCTGACCGATTGGCTGGTCGACAATGTTCACGCATTGGGCTCGTTACTGAGCGCTGCGACGATGGTCGAAAAAGCAACAGGCCGACCGCTCAATGCCGATGCCTTTACCCGTCACCTGAAAGCGCGCTATCTGGGTTGAACGATATGGATGCCGGGTATAGGTTGTGCCGCTTGAAAGGTCGGTTATCCATTTGAAATACGTCAGCACCCGGGGACAAGCCCCGATTTTGGAATTTGACGAGGCGCTGCTCAGCGGCCTGGCCCGCGATGGTGGCCTGTACGTACCTGAAAACTGGCCGACATTCCGCATCGACGACATCAGGGCGCTCAACGCTTTGAGCTACACTGAAACGGCCTTTCGCGTCATGCGTCCGTTCACAGGCGAGAGCATTTCCGATGATGATCTGGGCCGCCTGATCGAAGACGCCTATGCCAGCTTTGATGATCCGGATGTCGCCCCCATGAAACAACTGGGCGATAACGAATGGCTGATGGAGCTGTTCCACGGACCGACCCTGGCCTTCAAGGATGTCGCCATGCAGTTTTTGGGGCGCATTTTTGACCATGTGCTGAGCAAGCGTGGCAAGCGTGTGACCATTGTCGGTGCCACCTCCGGTGATACCGGTTCGGCGGCCATTGAGGCTTGTCGGGGGCGCGACACCATTGAAATCTTTATCCTTCACCCGGAAGGCCGGGTTTCGGACGTGCAGCGCTTGCAAATGACCACCGTCGATGATGCAAATGTTCACAACATCGCGCTCAAAGGCACCTTTGATGATTGCCAGAACATGGTCAAGGCGATGTTCAACGACGCAAGCTTTCGCGATCGTTGCAATCTGTCCGCCGTCAATTCCATCAACTGGGCGCGGGTGATGGCGCAGAGCGTCTATTATTTCTACGCCGCAGCCAGGCTGGGAGGCCCCGACAAGCCCGTTTCCTTCGCCGTACCAACAGGCAACTTCGGCAACGTCTTTGCCGGTTACGGGGCCGCCCGCATGGGACTGAACATCGAACAGCTGATCATCGGCTCCAACAGCAACGACATCCTGACCCGCTTTTTCGAGACCGGAGCCATGAAAATGACGGGTGTCAGCCCGACCATCAGCCCGAGCATGGATATTCAGATTTCCAGCAATTTCGAGCGACTTTTATTTGAACTTTACGGACGCCAGGGCAATATCATTAAAACCATGATGGATGACTTTAACGATACCGGCTCCTTCAGCGTCGGCCCTGAACAAATGGAGCAACTCCACAAGCTGTTCAGCGCCCAACGTTTCAGCGACGATGAAACCCGCCAGATGATTGCCCAGGTGTTCACCGGGCACGGGAAACTGCTCGACCCCCATTCGGCCATCGGCGTTGCCGCAGGCAGGGCCAGGCGAAACAACCCCAAAACCCCTCTTGTCGCCCTGGCGACGGCCCATCCGGCCAAGTTCCCTGAGGCTGTAGAACAAGCCAGCGGCCAGCGGCCACAATTGCCGGAAAAATTATCCGGGCTGTTTGATCGCCCCGAACATTTCACGGTCTTTGAGAACGATATGGCCCAGGTTCAGTCCTTTATCGAAGCCCACCGCACCGATGGTGCCAACTGATGGCAATCAGGATAACAACACTGGATAACGGCTTACGGGTCGTATCTGACCCCATGGCGACGGTTGAATCGGTTTCTCTGGGTGTTTGGGTTGGTGTCGGCACCCGCCACGAGAAGAAGGAAATGAACGGCGTTTCCCATCTGCTCGAACACATGGCCTTCAAGGGCACCCACCGGCGTTCAGCCATCGCCATCGCCGAGGAAATCGAGGCCGTTGGCGGCCATATCAACGCCTACACGACCCGTGAAAACACCGCCTATTTCGTCCGTGTCCTGAAAGAAGACGTCCCGCTGGGCGTCGACCTGATTGCCGACATCCTGCAACACTCGACCATGGAAAAGGAAGAACTGGAGCGCGAGCGCACGGTCATCCTGCAGGAAATCCATCAGGCCCAGGACACCCCGGACGATGTCGTCTTCGACAATTTCCAGCAAGCCGCGTACCCTAACCAGCCGCTGGGCAGACAAGTGCTTGGCGATGCCGGGATCATTGGCGCCATGGACCGGGAAACCATCATCGATTACATGAACGCCCATTATAACGCGGAATCCATGGTCCTTTCCGCAGCCGGACGGGTCGACCATGACCAGTTGGTCGCCCTGGCCAGCGAGGCCTTCGCCGCCCTGCCCCAGGGCCTTGAGGCCGAACGCGAGGCGGCCCGCTATACCGGTGGACACAGTATCGAGAAACGCAAACTGGAACAGGCCCACCTGCTGCTCGGGTTTGAAGGTGTCGGCTACCGGGATCCGGATTTTTACGCCGTTGCCGTCCTCTCGACCCTGTTTGGCGGTGGTATGTCTTCAAGACTGTTTCAGGAAATCCGCGAGAAGCGCGGCCTCGTCTATTCGATTTATTCATATGGCTCCAGCTATTCCGACGGTGGCCTGTTTGGCATTTATGCCGGTACCGGGAAAGACGAAACAGCCGAGTTGATTCCGCTGATCTGTGAAGAAATCCACAAAATGACGGACAGCGTCGGCGAGCAGGAACTGTCCCGGGCCCGGACCCAGATCAAGGCGTCGATCCTGATGGGGCTGGAAAGTTCGTCCTCGCGCTGTGAACAGCTGGCCCGCCAGATGATGGTCTTCGGACGGCCGCTGCCGACAGAAGAAACCGTCGCCCATATCGAAGCCGTTGACGCAGATGCCATCCTGCGGGTGGCCCGGCGCATTTTCACAAGCCCCCTGACCGTAGCCGCCCTCGGCCCGGTCTCGAAGCTTGAAGCTTACGGCGATATTCAAAAACGACTTGGTTAGAGCATTTGCCGCATGATCGTTTCATGCTTTTTGGGCCGCTTAATTGAAATTATAGATCGTTGCCGGAGGTCTTTTTGATACGATCTTGCTCGGTTGCAAAACTCCGTAAAATCAGAGTGCTAGGCATAGAATGACGGGCCAAAAAAGGCTATAATGGAGGGCGGATTGACGCCGGTTATTACCGGTAAGATTCTTGCGGGGGATTCGCAAGGAGGCAGCCGTGACCAAGGTCTGCGAATTCGAAATCCATTACACCCGTTTCCTCGATTCCGAGGGACACATAGCTTCCCCTTTGCCCTTGTTCGCCGATGATAGCAACGCCTTAAAGGCGCTCTACCGCTGGATGGTTTTGACCCGCAGTTTCGATGCCAGGGCGGTCGCCCTGCAACGCACGGGACGGCTTGGCACCTTCGCCTCGTCACTTGGACAGGAGGCAGTCAGCGTTGGCGCCGCTGCCGCCATGAATGATGACGATGTACTGGTACCGTCGTTTCGCGAACAAGGGGCGTTGATCGTCCGTGGCGTACCCTATAAGCAACAGTTCCTCTATTGGGGCGGCGACGAACGCGGCAGCGTGTACGAAAACAACTGCCAGGATTTTCCCAACTCGATACCCGTCGGCAGCCATGCCCCCCACGCCGCCGGCGCTGCAATGGCGATGAAGCTGCGCGGCGAAAAACGCGCCGTGTTGTGTCTTTTCGGCGATGGCGCAACGTCCAAGGGCGATGTTTACGAAGCAATGAATATCGCTGGCATTTGGAAATTGCCGGTGGTGTTCGTCATTAACAACAACCAGTGGGCTATTTCCATTAGCCGCGACAAGCAAACGGCCGCCGAGACCCTTGCCCAGAAGGCAATCGCCGTCGGCATCGGCGGCGAACAGGTCGATGGCAATGACGTTATCGCCGTGCGCCATGTCGTCGGCAAGGCCCTGGAACGGGCGCGATCCGGCAAAGGCCCCCATCTTGTAGAGGCCCTGACATACCGCTTGACCGATCACACAACCGCCGATGACGCCAGTCGATACCGCGATGAGAATACCGTTGCCGCCCACTGGAAGGAAGACCCGGTTGCACGCCTGAGAACCTATCTCAACGAAAACGCAGGTTGGGGCAAGAACGATGAGGAACACCTGCTCGAAACCGCTGCCGCCGAAATCGAAGAGGCCGCCCAAGCCTACCTGAACGAGCCGCCGCAACCGCCCCAGTCCATGTTCGATTTCCTGTTCGCCACAGTGCCGCCCGAACTTTCCCGCCAGCGTGACGAGGTCATCAGACGGGTGGCCGAAGGAGGCGACAATGGCTGAAATCACTCTGGTTGAAGCTGTCAATATGGCGCTCGCCCGGGCCATGGGAGAAGACGATATGGTCGTCGTGCTGGGCGAGGACGTCGGTGTTGATGGCGGCGTATTCCGGGCCACCGATGGTCTGCTCAAACGTTTTGGCGAGGATCGGGTTTTCGATACGCCGCTTTCCGAAGGCGTCATCGCCGGGGTTTCCGTTGGCCTTTCGACGCAGGGCTTCCGTCCGGTAGCGGAAATCCAGTTTATGGGTTTCATCTTTCCGGCCATGGACCAGATCTTCAGCCACGGCGCGCGCATGCGTAACCGCACCCGCGGTCGCCTGTCCTGTCCACTGGTTCTGCGCGCGCCTTACGGAGGCGGCATCCACGCGCCGGAGCATCATTCGGAAAGTACCGAGGCCCTGTTCGCTCATGTACCGGGCCTGCGTGTCGTCATTCCGTCCTCGCCCTCGCGCGCCTACGGTCTGTTGTTGGCTGCCATTCGCGATCCCGATCCGGTGGTTTTCCTGGAGCCAAAACGGATTTACCGGGCGGTCAGGGAAGACGTCGCCGACGACGGCGTGGCCCTGCCTCTGGACACCTGTTTCCAGTTGCGCCATGGTTCCGACATCACCCTGATCACCTGGGGCGCCATGATCGTCGAGACCATGACGGCGGCGGCAAAACTTGCCAAAGATGACATCGAGGCCGATGTCATCGACATCGCAACCCTGGGCCCCCTCGACATGGAAACGATCCTCGAATCAGTGGAAAAGACCGGCCATGCCGTGATCGTCCACGAAGCCGCCAAGACCAGCGGTTTTGGTGCTGAGATCGCCGCCCGACTGGCCGAACAGGGACTGCTCAGTCTGGAAGCTCCAGTGCTCAGGGTTACAGGATACGACACGGTGATGCCGCTGTTCAGGCTGGAAGATCACTACATGCCCAGCGCCGGGCG
>JACNJU010000061.1 GCA_014382375.1 Rhodospirillaceae bacterium | reverse complement strand
AGGAAAATTGAATCATCTTCTCAGGTCTTGAGCAAGGGAGTTTTGCAACAGAATCCCTACAAAAGCGGATATTGTTGATGGCCGACCAACTCAACCAACCGGGTCGTCGCAAAGGCTGGATAATTTGGGTTGAAGGGTTTTTCAAATTTGTACAAAAGTTCCATGACACATAAAATTCTCGTTACACTTGGTCCGTCATCCTTGTCTGAAGACGTTGTCAGAAAATGTGAGAACGAGGGTGTATATATTTTCAGGATCAATCTTTCACACACGCCGCTGAAGGACGTCTTGCCGACGATTAATAAAATACGCCAGTGGACAGATGTTCCTATTTGTCTCGACAGCGAGGGCGCGCAAATGCGCAACCAGAACATGAAAGCCGGGGCTGTTGTCTTTTCGAGTGGTGATTACATCAAGATTCATTTCGATTCCATCGTTGGAGATTCTGGCAATATTTCCTTTACCCCTACAGGCATCGCCCGACAATTTGAGGTCGGCGACGAGGTTAACGTAGATTTTGATCATGTTAGTTTCCGCATCCACGAAATTCATGACGATTATTGCCTTGCGCTCGTCACTCACGGCGGTGAGGTGGGCTCCAACAAAGCCGCAGATATTACACGCGAACTCGAATTCGACCCGCTGACCGAAAAAGACCTCGGCGCCATCCGCATTGGACTAGATAACGACATCCATCACTTTGCCCTTTCCTTCGCTAACCGTCGAGAGGACGTGGAACAAATGCGCGCGGTGTGTGGCCCCGATGCCAACATCATCTGCAAAATCGAAAGCCTGTCTGGTCTTGCCAACCTCGAGGGTATTATCGACCTCGCTGACGAAATTCTAATAGATCGAGGTGACCTTTCACGCAGGATCCCGATCGAAAAGGTGCCATTCCTACAGCGCCGCATTATTGCCGTAGCACAAGCCCACAAAACGCCTGTTTACGTTGCCACCAATCTTCTTGAATCTATGGTGTTACGTAAATCGCCGACCCGCGCCGAAGTCAACGACGTTGTCAGCACCCTACTGATGGGTGCCAACGGGCTGGTGCTGGCCGCCGAAACCGCAATCGGCCAATATCCGGCAGAATCCGTGGCGATGGTTCGCAGACTGATCAGAGAAAGCGAAATGTGGACTTCCAATACATCCATAAATGAAATTCTAAAAGCCAAGTGAAGACTTTGAAAAATAACAAGAAAAACACTCATACAGGTTTCGCCCTGTGGCTAATGGGACCGACATCAAGTGGAAAAACGACGCTAGCCACCTTACTAATCAAGCGTCTTCTTGATGAAAATATCACCGCCATCAATTACGATGGCGACGAGGTGCGCAACTTTTTTGGCGAGGGCCACGGGTTCACGCCCGCAGACCGGCTGCGTGTTATCTCGACGCTGACCTATCTGGTCAACAAGGCAACGCAGTGTGGTGTCAATGTGGTTGTCTCGGCGCTGACCGCTAATAACGACGCCCGCAAGCATGTGCGCGACACGGTTTCTAATCTGATCGTCGGGTATGTGAAATGTCCCATTAATGTATGCGCGGAACGCGATCCAAAGGGGCTGTATGCAAAGGCCCACAACAACGAAATCAACACTCTGATTGGCGTCAATTCGGAATATCACGCACCCGAAAATCCCGACATCATTATCGAAGCCGATAAACTGACACCTAAACTGGCGGTCGATGCCATTGTCGAATATCTACACAAAGTGGGCCATTTGGCATGAAGGGCGATGAAAGCATGATCCGAGAAGCCGATTGTGACGACTATATTGCCGGGCCGATACCTGTTCTGGTATTCCTCGAAACAGTGCTTGAACCTTGTTAGAATGTCTGCTTGGGGTCAGGAACGGAGCTTTCTAGTGAGCCTAATATGGTCCGCTTTCCGTCTCAAAGCGGAACTCAGGACGCAGGGCCTCCGCTTAAGGGATCATGGGCTGAGTTTCCGGGGTGCCCATCAAAGACACCCCAAATCCCTCACTCTCCTGAAAAAGCCTGTAACCCGGTCATAGCCCGCCCGAGTATCAGGGCGTGGATGTCGTGGGTTCCTTCGTAGGTGTTGACGGTTTCCAGGTTGACCATGTGGCGCATGACGTGGAATTCGTCGGAAATGCCGTTGCCACCGTGCATGTCACGGGCCATGCGGGCAATATCCAGGGCCTTGCCGCAGCAATTACGCTTGATCATCGAAATATTTTCCGGCGCGCAGGTGCCCTCGTCGAGCATCCGCCCGACACGCAGGCAGGCTTGCAGGCCTAACGTGATTTCCGTCTGCATGTTGGCCAGTTTCAACTGGATTAACTGATTAGCGGCAAGTGGACGTCCAAACTGTTTGCGGTCAAGAGTGTACTGGCGGGCCGCGTGCCAGCAGAATTCAGCCGCCCCCATGGTCCCCCAGGCAATCCCGAAGCGGGCCTTGTTAAGACATCCGAATGGCCCTTTAAGGCCGCTCACTTCAGGGAATATGTTATCTTCAGGCACGAACACCCCGTCCATGACGATCTCGCCGGTGATCGAAGCACGCAAGGACAATTTACCTTCAATCTTCGGCGTCGAAAGGCCGTCCATGCCGCGCTCAAGAATAAAGCCCCTGATAACGCCGTCGAGCTTGGCCCAGACCACCATGATGTCGGCGATCGGTGAATTGCTGATCCACATCTTGTTGCCGGTCAGCCTGTAGCCGCCATCGACCTTTTCGGCGCGGCTCTTCATACCGCCGGGGTCGGAGCCGTGATCGGGTTCGGTCAGGCCGAAACAGCCGATCAGTTCCGCAGTTGCCAGCTTGGGTAAGTATTTACGGCGCTGCTCTTCGCTGCCGTATTCATAGATAGGGAACATGACCAGTGACGACTGAACGCTCATCGCCGAGCGATAACCGCTGTCGACCCTTTCAATTTCCCGTGCCGCCAGTCCGTAACTGACATTACTGACCCCGGCACAGCCATACTCCTCAGGCAAGGTCGGCCCAAGCAATCCCAGTTCGCCCATTTCCTTCATGATGTCAGGATCAAAAGTCTCGTTGCGATTGGCCTCAAGGATTCTGCCCATCAATTTGTCCTGAGCGTAGTCACGGGCGGTATCACGAACCAGACGTTCCTCTTCGCTTAACTGGTCTTCAAGGGCGAACGGGTCATCCCACTGGAAAGAGGGCTTGGAACACATGGGCAGGGTCTCCGAAATTGGTAAAGAAGTATGTTTATACCGAAAAAATCAGAACGGCAATTTCTCAGAATTATTTTCTTGACCAGATTTTGATGATGTCTGCTCAGGTTGGCTCTGGTTGCGCATACGTTTGCCGTCAAGATAGGTGTCGGTGGCGATCATGGTGACATCCGTTCGCGTATGATTCAATGAGGATTTGACCTCGGTCGTTGAAACATTCAAAGCGATGCCACCTGATGGCCACCACTGGAAATGACACTTACGGGCCAGGTCACCTGCCTTGCTGCACTCGCTGGTGCCGGGTTTGCCGTGCTTGTCGCCAATGCTGTCGAGTATGTCTTCTTCTGTGCGGGTGGCGAAGCTTTGGTCGTACCGCATCCGGTAAGCTTTCTCGTGACCACCAATATTGACGAACCAGACGGTATAATGAGCCCCGTCGAATTTGAATGTCGCCGCCGTTTCGCCGCGGCCAAGGCTGGCCAGATCAAGATTGGGATGTCTTTTGCGGACCACATCGGGAGACATGCCAAGGCTGACACCGCCCAGTTTGAAAGTTTGTTCCAGTTTGTTTTTAAGGAAAAACATTTTACGCCAGTTGATTTGGGCGCCGATGTTTGTTTCGAAAGTGAGGAAAAAAATCAATGCCATCAGGGCAGCAAGGCAAAGGAAAACCAGTGTTTTAATGTTGCCTCCGTCATCCTTTCGGCGACCACGGTTGCCGACGCGGCGATCAGTGGAACTCCTTTTGTCACCGCGTCGTTGTTCTAGCCTGGGTGCCTGCGTGGCCATTGTTTGGACCTGTTTGGTAGTGGGAAAATCGATTCTGCGTTATTTTCTCATAAAAGATCGCCAAGTTTGAAATCATTCTTTTAAAACAATATTCGATCAAAATTACCTATAATTTGTTTGAATCCCTGAAACCCCCATGAAAAGTGCGGCGGAGGCAAAGGGCGGTCAGGGAAGATTGTGATCTGCTGGTTTCGCCCAGAAACTAGTCACGCCCACCATTCCAGCGTTCGATCCGGTCATGGTCCAACCCTAAATGATCAAGGGCGCGTCCGACCGTCTGCCTGACGATATCATCGATGGTTTTGGGTTTGTTATAAAAGGCTGGTACCGGCGGCATGATGGTCGCCCCGTAATCCGAAGCCCGCGCCATCAGTTCCAGATGGCCTTTGTGTAGCGGTGTCTCGCGAACCAGCAAGATCAGGGGGCGGCGTTCTTTCAAGGTGACGTCGGCGGCGCGGATCAGCAGGTTATAATCAAAACTGTTGGCGATACCGCTGAGAGTCTTGATCGAACATGGTGCCACAATCATGCCCCGGGTTCTGAACGATCCGCTGGCGATCGAGGCGCCTATATCCTTGACGTTATGAACTTCCTGGGCAAGCGGGCGCAGGTCATCAAGCTTGAGGTCAGTTTCAAGTTCCAGGGTGCGCACCCCGGCCTCGCTAATAATCAAATGGACGGGCACCTCTAAAGCGTTAAGGGTACGCAAAGCTTCGACACCATAAACAATGCCGGTAGCACCAGAAATCCCGACAATCACCGGCCATTTTTCTTGTTTGGACATTTAAAGCTCCATTTAATGCCTTCTTACTACCTGTAGAATGCTGCCAGGAGCAAGAAAATGCCGTTCGGTTTATTGTTCGGTTAAGAAAAAGAAGGTATAGAGGCTTGATGAAACGTATTTTTTCTGCACTGGCCCTGTTCTCAGTTGTTGCTTTCGTGGCGGCTTGCGCGGGCCAGCCTTACGTCCACAAGAGTGGCGAATTTAATCGTGCATCAAGCGGTTTTGGTCAAACGGAAAAGGATATTTCCAACCTCACTATCTGTTACAATTCTTCTTCGACAACACCGCAACAGGTTAATAAAATGGCCATTGAAGAATGCGCCGCTTTTAATAAAACGGCAAAGTTTGTCGGGCAAGAATACAATGTCTGTCCGTTAACGACCCCCATCGCCGCGAAATTTAACTGCCTGGGTTCGGGTAATTTTGTCGGTAGCGATGGTCAGGCTGTTCCCGGGGGAACATTGATGAATTATGATGGCATAGAATTCCGTTATTAATGGATCTGGGCAGAGATTTAAGGAGTTATTGTTTATGAAAAAAGTTGCAGTCGTATCCTGTTTTATCGCTTTGACGGCCTGTGCCGATGTGAATGTTGAGGACATCAGTATCGGGGGTGCCGCCGGTGCTGTTGTCGGTGCCCTGGCAGGCGGCATGGTTGGCGCAGAATTTGGCGGTGGTCTGGGGCAAACCCTGTTCATGGGGGCCGGGGCTCTGGTTGGTGCCGGTGTTGGTTACGAGGCCGGAAACATTCTCTATCCTTCAGACCAGGCGGCCTATGACGACAACGCCCGTCTGGCACTTGCCAACTCAACTGATGGGTCTTTCTCCGAGTGGTCAAACCCGGAAACCGGCAACGGTGGTATTTTCACACCGACCAAAACATACGTCACCAGTAATGGACGTTCGTGTCGCGACTATCGGGCGACTCTGGCTTTAAAGAACGATGGCCAACAATCGGGTATTATCGCCCATCAGACAGGGACGGCGTGCCAGCAGGCGGATGGTTCCTGGCGTTCGGTTACAGAGGACTTTGGTTGAGCCGGGACTGCCACGGATGATCACCGTCGTCGCCCTACTGGTCGGGGCCTACGCGATAATTCTTTTAGGGCTTCTGATTTTTCAGAAAAAGCTGCTCTACCATCCCGATACATCAATACCCGATCCCGCCCGAAGCGGGGTTGCGGAAATGCATCCGATAAAAGCAGAAAACGCCAACGGACTGACGCTGGTGTCCTGGTACGCACAAGGAAACCCGGGCCTTCCGGTGGTTGCCTATTTTCAGGGCAACGCCGGCAATATTGGTTCGCGCGGCAATAAAGTCAGGCCATTCCTGGATGCCGGTTACGGGGTTTTACTGGTTGGCTATCGCGGTTTTGGCGGTAATCCCGGTACACCCGGCGAAGCGGGTCTTTATGCTGATGCCAGGGCGGCCCTGAACACGCTGAAAGATAACAGGCCATTGGTCCTTTACGGTGAATCTCTTGGCACGGCCGTCGCAACAACCATGGCAGCCGAGCGCAGTATGGCTGGAGATCCTGTACAAGCGCTGATTCTTGAAGCGCCATTTCCTTCGATCACCGCCGCGGCCGGGCATTATTATCCCTTTATTCCGGTTAAATGGCTGCTTAAGGATCATTTCGATCAGGCTTCACGCATTGCCGGTATATCCGCACCAGTCTTGATCTTTCATGGGGAACGGGACAAAACCATGCCGGTCCGTTTCGGCAAGGCTCTGTTTGAAGCCGCGAAAATGCCCAAACAATCAAAATGGATCGCCGGGGCAGGGCACAATAATCTTTTCGATTTTGGTGCCGCCGAACTCAGTCTTGAGTTTATCCGGCAGAGCATCTCTTCAAACCCTTAAAACACGGTAAACAAAAAGTTAACTGGGTGTTGGACTAGGGTTCATGTTCATGTATACTACTAGATGTAGGTGTGTATGCTATTCCGATATACTATTCGGGAGCTGCAGGTTGCTTGTGGACAAGTTGTTGAAGTTGTTGTCTTTTTTGGGCCCTTGAATGAGGGTATCCGGAAGGATTTTTTGTAGGCACCGTTTGTAAATTATGGCTCAGATACCGAGAACTTTACCATCGGCGGTTCCGACAAACGTCACTGCAGGACGTTTGCAGGGCGGGCCGCGCTCTGTCGCCAGCGCTGACAGCGCACAAATTGAAGCGACGAACGCCCAGGACGGTGTCCTCTTTAACGATGCTCTTCTGTTCCAGGATCGTGAAACAACGGATCGTCGTGGTGGCGACAATTCGCAGGGCAACCATCGGGTCGAATATGCCGGTTCCAGTCAGACGTTCGCTTCAATATTTGAAGACACCGCAGCGTCCAGTGGCAGTGTTCAGAAGGCCCGTTCAAAAGGTTTCGCCAACCTGATTGCCCGCGCGATCACGACCTATGAGACAAATGTACAGGTTATTCACGGAACCACCGACCCGCGTGGCACTACCCTTAGCCTGACTCTTTAAATCCTCTTAAAATTTTACAAGTGTGACGCCCATCATAGGTGTCCGTAGTGCTGTCTGCTAGTTTCCCGGAATGAGCATATCGACAATCCTTTCGACCGCCGTATCAGGTTTGGTCAGTAACAGCGCCCGGGTGGCGACGGGGGCTGAGAACATCGCCAACGTCAATACGGATAGCTATCAGGCTAAAGATGCGACAACCGGTTTTGGGCGGCAGACGTTCACCAGTAATGCTTTTGGTTCAGGAAGCGTCCAGATTGAGGCGATAGAGCCCTCGAATGTCAATCTTGCCAAGGAATTTATCGATATCATCGCCGCCAAAGCGGCCTACGAGGCAAGTGCCCGTATTTTTAGCACCGCAGAGGAAATGCACAGGGACGTTCTGGACATCAAAGCCTGAAAAATTGATGCTTTTTCGCCTCTGTTAACGATTTCTTTGCCGGCTCGTACTATACTCACATCATAAATTTGGCTGTTTTCAGAAAAACAACGTATGTGAGGCCTATGAGTCAAAAACAGGGAACTGTCAGCGTTGTAGAGTCGACCTTCGATGTCGCGCTCTGGTTTGCTGATACGGCGCTTGATCAAAACGAGTATTTACAACCGCAAAAACTGCATCGTCTGCTGTTTTTGTCGCAAGCCTATTACGCTGTCGCTTTTGGCGGACAAAAGCTGATGCCTGCGGTTTTCGTAGCCGATGAAATGGGCCCCCTTGAACCCAACGTATACAAAGCGTTCGCCAAGGGTCGTCCAAACATTGATCCTGATCTTTTCTTGCCTGATGGTGTTGAGCCTTTTCTGTCGGGTATCTGGAGCCGTTTTGGTCATCATGCCCCTGATCGGCTGACTAAAATGTGTAAAGATACACTGGCTTTCAGGCAGGCCCTGAAAAAGGGTGGGCGGACTGAAATTCCCTTGCAGGCTATGCTGTTGTCTTTTGCCAGGGCTGACGATACCCCGGCCATTACGCAGGTTATGAAGCCGAAAGTCATGCGCTCCCACACCGGTCGCCCGGTTGCTGTTAAAAGCTGGGTTCCCGGTTCCTGAACATTACATTCTAAAAATGTATATTCCCGAATGATGGCAATCCTGACTGATGGGTTGATTAGCTGTTGCGGTTCGGTGTCACTAGGCTAGAATTCAATACTTACTATAAGTGAATGCCATTGGGTCTATGCGGCCCTAAAGGAAATTCATGGGTAGCCTCAGTCCAAGAAGGCTAACTTAATAAATTCACCAGGAGGTGTTATGACAATGTCAAAAAATTCCAAATTTCTGTCCGTACTGGCGTGTGGCGCAGTTGTTACCGGTCTCGCCACAACAGGTCCGGCTGAAGCCAAGGTCGAGGGTGACACGATTACTCTCGGTTCCGCCGTATCTATCACCGGTCGCTACGCCGTCAACGGCAAGCACACAAAAAACGGTTACGATCTTGGCGTTAAGTTTATCAACGACAAGGGCGGGATTACTGTAGGCGGCAAAAAATACAAGCTTGCCATTCAGTACTATGATGATGAATCGACAGCCGCTCGCGGCACCCAGCTCGCAGAGCGTCTGATCCAGCAGGACCAGATCAAATTCATTCTAGGGCCCTACAGCTCCGGTATGACCAAGGCGATTGCGCCGGTTGTCGAAAAATACGGTGTTCCTATGGTCGAAGGGAACGGTGCTTCGCGTTCGATCTTCAATCAGGGCTTCCGTTATACCTTCGCCGTGTTGTCGACTTCCGAACAGTACCTGTCGACGGCTATTGATCTGGCTGCCGAACAAGCCAAGAAAGACGGCAAGGATCCTTCCAGCTTGAAAATCGCCCTTGGCGTTCGTAACGAGCCCTTCGCCCTTGATATTGGGGCTGGTATTCATGATGACGCCAAGCGTCATGGCATGGAGATCATCATCGACGAAAAATTCCCCAAGGAAGTTTCCGACATGACCAGCTTCCTGACCAAGATCAAGGCATTGAAGCCTGATGTTGTCGTTGTTTCCGCCCACACCGTCGGTGGCGCCCTGTTTGTTCGTCAAATGACTGAACAGAAAGCTAATGCACCGATTGTCGCCATGACACACTGTGAATCGGCTAAAATCGAAGACTCCACCGTTTTCGGTTCTGCCGGTGAAGACATTCTGTGTGCGGGCCAGTGGGCGCCGGAACTGACCTACAGGGATGATTATTTCGGCTCAGCCATGGACTACACCAAAACCTTCGAGAAGGTTTACGGTTATGTTCCGCCTTATCAGGCAGCTGAATCGACCGCTTCTGTTCTGGTCTATGCCGATGCCATCGCGCGGGCTGGCTCCTTTGATACGGCCAAGGTTCGTGACGCCCTTGCGGCGACTGACATGCAGACCTTCTACGGTAACGTGAAGTTTGCCCCGACGGGTCAGAACATCGCCAAACCGATGGTTCTGCGTCAACTTCAAAACGGTAAATACAAGCTTGTTGCGCCGTCGAGGTGGGCCGATACGCCACTGTCCTTCCCACGTATGGCACAGTAGCAATTCTTATCGACTAACAATCAGCGATCCCGCCCTCCAATTTTAAGGAGGGCGGGACCACTGTTATTTTTGTCGTATCGCGGAGAAAAATCATCGAAACCATCATCGGCAATATAGAACTGCTGTTCCTGGCGCCACCGCTTTCAACGCAACTGCTCGTCAACGGCATGATGATTGGAGCTCTTTTCGCCCTTGCCGCCTTTGGCATGGCTCTGGTTTGGGGGGTGATGAACGTCATCAATATCGCCCAGGGTGAATTTGTCGTGCTGGGCGGGTACGTGGCCGTGTTGATGGCGCAAAGCGGAATACATCCGTTCTTTGCAATATTTGTCGCCCCGGTTGTTCTTTACGGGGTCGGCTGGTTTTTTTACCAGACCATTATCAAACGAGTCGTTGACAAGGATTTGTTTACATCCCTGCTGGCGACATTCGGTATCAGCATTCTGGTGCAGCAATTGATGAACCAGATATTTGGTGCTGATATTCGTCGTGCGCCCCATGGTTTTGGCACCTGGGGTTTCTTTGACAATCTGGTTACCGTCGAACAGGTCAAATTACTGACTGCCCTTGCAGCGCTCGCGCTGGGCGGGGTGATGGTGCTTTTCCTGAAAAAATCCCGTCTGGGTCAAGCCATTAGGGCGACTGCGCAAAATGCCCGCGCGGCCCGTATCATGGGCATTGATACCGACAAGGTTTACGCAGCAACTTATAGCCTGAACGCCGCCATTTGCGGCGCGGCAGGTGCCATGGTGGCGATGATCTGGGTTGTCGAACCGTACATCGGGCTGGTCTACACCATCCGCGCCTTCATGATTGCGATCATTGCCGGACTTGGAAATCTCAGCGGTGTTGTGCTTGCCGGACTGGGGCTTGGCGTGGCTGAAAATTTCGCAGGATTTATCATGGGTGCGGAATTCCAGATCGCCTTCGTCTTCTCATTGCTGGTCGTCATTCTTGTTGGGCGCAGTATCCTTCTTGGCCGTAAGCGTGAATATTTAAAATGAGCAGCAACAACAAACCAGTGCTTTTGTACGGTGGTATCCTCCTGATCGGGATTTTCCTTCCCTTGGCGCTGCCAGCTTTCCAGACCCAGATTTCGGTCATGTGGATGATGGTTACCTTTGCCCTGACTTGGGACATTCTGGGCGGTCGCATGGGCTATAATTCATTCGGCAATATCGTCTTTTTTGGCGTTGGCATGTATGCATCGGCGTCCATGCAACACGAACTGTATTTCGATATTGGCCAGTTCGAGGTGATATCCGATCAGTTCAATCTGCAATTAACCCCGGAAAAATATCTGTTTGGCCTGGGCCTTGGCATGATCGTTGGGGCCGTTATTTGTGTGGCGCTGGCGTGGGTGTTGGGTTCGGGTATTCTCAGCCTGCGTGGTCATTACTTCGCCATCTGCACGCTGGGGCTTGGTGTCGCGGTCGGTGAATTGGCAGGCACCATTGATTATATTGGTGCTGGTTCCGGTATGGCCGCACCGGTATTCCCATTAGCCATGGGATCGGCCGGTCTTTTTTATTCCTATTTCTTTTTCATTCTTGTGGTGGTCACGTTCTTTTCCCTTAAATGGTTGTATTCGACCCGTTTCGGGCTTGCCATCAATGCCATTCGCGACGATGAGGACAAGGCCGAAGCGATGGGCCTGCACACCACCCGTTACAAGACATTGGCGTGGTGTGTGTCGGCCTTTTTCCTGTCCTTTGCAGGGGCGGGGTTCGGTCATCTGAACGGATTTATCGACCCGCTGGACGTCGCCTTTCCCGGCGCTACCTTCGGCGTCTGGATGGTTCTGATGGCCATCCTGGGCGGCAAGGGAACGCTTTGGGGGCCGGTAGTCGGGGCACTCGCTTTTCATATTACCCAGGAATTTTTCTGGAGCACATTGTTGGGCTGGCAGCGCGTCGCCCTTGGATTGATGATTGTTATCGTCGTCGTCTTCTTCCCCCTTGGCATCATGGGCTGGGCCCGCGAGAAGTGGCCTGAACGCTTTGGCCACATTCTTGAGGAGGAATCCTCATGACTATGCTTCTTGAAGTTAAGGGCGTCAGCAAGTCCTTCGGCGGTGTCGTCGCCAATCACGATATTTCCATTGAAGTTCCTGAAGGCAAAATCATCGGCCTTATTGGTCCCAACGGTTCGGGCAAGACGACGCTGTTCAATTCAATTGTCGGCTATCACCCGCTCGATGTTGGCTCTATCCGCTTCGAGGGCAAGGAAATCTCCAACCTGATCGTTCCGCAGATCGCCCGCCTGGGCATGCTCAGAACGTTTCAGCAGACCCGCATCTACGGCAAGATGACCTGTGTTCAAAACATGCAGATCAGCGTTTCGCACCGCAATACGTCCATTGCTCACATGTTCGCCAAGTTCTCGCCAGAGGTGATGGAAAAGGCCGATCGCCTACTCGAGTTCGTCGGCCTGTTTTCAAAACGCCATTTAATGGCCGGCGATCTGTCTTTCGGTCAGCAGAAATTGCTGGAATTCGCCATGGCCCTGATGAACGACCCGAAGCTGCTGTTGCTGGACGAACCGACGGCGGGCATCAACCCGACCCTGATCAACGGACTGATTGACCGTTTGAAAAGGGCCAACGCTGATTTTGGTATCACGCTTTTGGTGATCGAGCACAACATGCGGGTGATTATGAATTTGGCTGAACACATCTACTGTCTGGCGCACGGCGAAATGCTGGCCGAAGGCGAGCCTGCGGATATTCAGAATGATCAGCGCGTCATCGACGCTTACCTGGGGGCGCACTGATGGCCGAAGAAACCGACACCACCAAAAAAGCCATCAGTGGTTATGGTCACGGCGATGTTGATACGATCCTGTCCGTTGATGATGTCGCCAGGGACGCAGAAAAAATGGCCGGTGACCGCCCCTCCACAGACAGTCTTGATAAATTGTGCGAAGGCGAGCCGCTGCTCAGTATCGAAGGGCTGGTCGCCGGTTACGGCAAGATGGAAATCATTCACGATTTTGATCTGCGGGTCGGCTCTGGCCAGTCATTATGTCTGATCGGCCCCAACGGCGCTGGCAAGTCCACCATCCTGCATTCGATTTACGGCTTTACCAACATCACTGGCGGCGCCATTCGCATGAAGGGTAATGATGTCACCCGGCTTAGCACCAATGAGAAACTTAAAGACGCCGGTATCGCCTATATCCTTCAGGATAATTCGGTCTTCCCCAATATGACCGTCGAGGAAAACCTGTTGATGGGCGGGTTCCTGAAAAACAAGCCCGATGAAGCCATGGCCGCTGCTGACAGGGTGTTTGAAAAATACGGTCGCCTGCGCGAACGCCGCAATCAAAAGGCAGGGGTTCTTTCGGGTGGCGAGCGCCGCTTGCTGGAAATCTCCCGCGCCCTGATTATGGAGCCACAAGTGCTGCTGGTCGATGAGCCGTCCATCGGGCTTGAGCCGCGCTTTATCGACATGGTTTTCGAAATTCTCGACGACCTGCAAAACCACGAGGGCAAGACCATCATCATGGTCGAACAAAACGCCAAGAAGGGCCTCGAATTCGCCGACATTGGTTACGTGCTGGTATCAGGCGAATTGGCCATGGCAGGACCGGGGGATGAGTTGCTGCAAAACCCCGAGGTCGGGCGGTTGTTCCTGGGCGGTTAATACGCGATTTTCAATATTTCCAACTCCTCGACCCCACCCGGTGTGTTCATTTTGACGACATCGCCATCCAGCGCCTTCATCAGCGCTCGGGCCACCGGGGATATCCACGATATTTCACCTTCCTCCAGTCTTGCCTCGTCGACGCCGACGATGCGGACTGTTCGCTCCACATCGTTTGAGTCCGCGTAGGTTACCGTCGCCCCGAAGAAGACCTGATCGTGGTTTTTTTGCTGGGCCGGGTCGACGACTTCGGCGATTTCCATGCGCTTGATCAGGAAGCGCGTGCGGCGGTCAATTTCGCGCAGCCGTTTTTTGCCGTAGATGTAGTCGCCGTTTTCGGAACGGTCGCCGTTACCGGCGGCCCAGGAAACGTTCTCGACGACTTGCGGACGCTCAACACGGCGCAGGTGATCAAGTTCGGCACGCAGCCGTTCCATGCCATCTGGCGTGATGTAATTTTTGGCTCCGGCGGGAAGCGAGTCGATGGCGTCGGGTATCTCTGCTTCTTCCTCGGCTTCCTTGGTGAAGGCTTTATTCATGCTGTTTAGCCAAACAAATAAAATGCCAGATAGCCACAAAGAACGATTATCACCCACATTACCATACTTCCGGTTTGCTGGCTTCGGGTCAGAGCGCTTTCGGAACCACTTAGCTGGAAAACAAGGTGGAAAAATTTTGCCATACGCAGGCTGACAACCTTTTCCAGGCGATTGATGATTTCTCCACCCTTTTTCATTATCCAGCCGATAGCCAGGGGAGCGAGCCTTCGGTAACTATAATCGGTATCGAGAACCGTAGAGCGTAGTTCAGCGGGATAGAGTCCGGTTTTTTGCAGGGTCGCGAAGGCTAGTCCGGAAAAAAGCAGAAGCTGAAGCGTCGTCACCACATGCGTCGTCGTATACGGGGCATAGTCCACAGGGAAGGGTAGCAACGCAAACAATGGCTGCGGATAGACGCCGATGCCAACGCAGAGAAAAGCCGTCAGTCCCATGGCCAACAGCATGTTAAAGGGTGCTTCCCTGGGTCGTTTGCCGGAATCATGGGCGAAGAAGGCGAAAAACGGAATTTTGATGCCCGAATGATGGAACACGCCGGCGGAGGCGAACAAGAGGACCAGAAAGACGACCAAATGGCCTTCTTCGGCTGCTGCCGTCAGGATCATGGATTTGGTGACGAAGCCGCTGAAAAGCGGAAAGGCTGAAATCGAGGCAGCACCGACGATACAAAACCCGGTCGTCCATGGCATGGTCTTGTAAAGACCACCCAGCTCCGATCCCTTCACCGTACCAGTTCTGTGCAGAACCGCACCCATGGACATGAACAAAAGTCCCTTATAAAGAATGTGGGCGAAGGCGTGGCTGACGGCACCGTTAATGGCAAGGGTGGTGCCAATACCAATGCCGGTAACCATGAAACCCAACTGGTTGTTCAGGCTGTAGGTTAAAACCCGGCGCAAGTCATTTTCAATCACCGCGTAGAAAATGGGGAAGGCGGTCATGATCGCACCAATCCAGATCAGTTCCTGAGTTCCCGCGTAACCGCGCGCCAGGGCATAAACAGCCAGCTTCGTGGCAAAGGCGCTTAAGAATACCGTGCCCGTTACGGTGGCTTCCGGATAGGCATCTTGCAGCCAGTTGTGCAGCAGCGGGAAGGCGCATTTAATGCCAAAGGCAATCAGTATGAAAAGTCCACCAGGGCTGTCCAGGCCGATATTGTTGAAGGTGACAGAACCCGTTTCTCCCGAATACATAGCGGTACCCGCCAGCAACAATAATCCCGATAAAATATGAATGATCAGATACCTTAACCCTGCACGGTAGGCCCGTTTTGTCCTTGCGGACCAAATCACGACGGCCGATGAAACAGCCGTCAGTTCCCAATAAAAAAACAGGGTAATCAAGTCTCCGGCGAAGACGGCACCAATGGCCGCGCCGACATGGACAACAGTTGAGGTTTGTTCCATTCGGTCGGTGTTTTTCCAAGCGAACAACATACCCAAAGACGCCGATAGATAGAAAATATATCCGAACAAAAGACTGAGTTTGTCGATGCGCACGTGGGTTTGCTCGAAACCAAAGGCGGACATGGTTCCAAACGTGCCGTGTTCCAGCCCCGTCAATTGCCAAATACCAACTAGCGGCAGGGCAAGCATATAAATGGGGCGCAGATTCCCCTTGATAAACGGCACCAGAATGGCGCCGATGATCATCAGCAGTCCGGGGGGGAACTCAACGATCATAAAAATCCTCGTCGCGCATCAAAATCTTGCGCAGTTCGCGCGCTGTCAGCACCAGCGCAAAGGAAACTGAAAATCCAAACAGTCCGAAAAAGCCCAACCAGTGTTCGAATTCGTAAACGACGTGCTTTTCGTAAAAGAAATCCGAGATAAACAACAACGCGCAGACAATGATAAGCGCCCGGAAAATCTTGTTTACGTTACGCATATCGTCCAGCCAGTATTTCTTGCCGTATTCTTTCGAAGGGGCTTGCGTCATCTCACTGTCCTCCCGATATGGATATCACACAGGTATAACATCTTATTTTTTTCTCCGCGCATCGAAGGCCTCAAATCAGTTGCCGGGCAAGGTCAATAAAAATGCCCGGGAAGAAGAATAACAATATGGTTATCGTCGCCGTAACCGTAAGCGCGATGACGACGGTAAAAGGGGCTTCGCCGTGATCGTCATGGTTTGGGCTTTCAATTTCTTTCTTGAAAAAAGCGGCATGGACGATGGGCAGAAAATAACTGGCATTGAGAAGGGAGCTGACGATGATAATCCCTACGGCCAGCATTTGCCCGGAATCGAATGCCCCATGCAGGATATACCATTTAGATATGAACCCGGCTGTTGGCGGTACCCCGATCATCGACAAGGCGCCGATGGCGAAAGCGCCCATGGTCCACGGCATTCGACGGCCAATACCGTCAAGTTGGCTGACCTCGGTCTTGTGGCTGGCGGTATAAATAGAACCGGCGGCAAAGAACAAGGTAATTTTTCCGAAGGCATGAACGGCAATATGAAGTGCCGCACCGAGCACGGACAAGGGCGCAAGGATGGCTGCCGCCATGATCACATAAGACAGTTGACTGATTGTTGAATAGGCGAGCCGTCGTTTCAGGTTATCGGAACGAAGCGCAATAATGGAGGCGGCAAGGATGGTGAATCCTGATATGTAGAGCAACCAGTCCGGATCGATGGTCACGGACAGGAAATCAACGCCGAAGATGTAGATTATGACTTTGACGACGGTGAACACCCCGGCTTTGACGACGGCGACCGCGTGCAATAGAGCGCTGACCGGTGTCGGGGCGACCATGGCGGCAGGTAGCCAGCGGTGGAACGGCATCAATGCCGCCTTGCCGATGCCGAACATGTAAAGGGCCAGAAGAATGCCGATGATGGTGTTTGATGCCTTGCCTTCAAGGATACCGCCGGGCGTGAAATCAAGGGTTCCGGCGATCATCCACGTCCAGACGATGGCAAGAAACAACAGGCCGATGGATGTCGACAGCAATATACCTAAATAAACCCGCCCGCCCCTTTTGGCTTTTTCAGTGCCAGCATGGGTGACCAGCGGATAGGTGCTGATGGTCAGGGCTTCATAAAAAATAAACAACGTCATCATATTGCCGGCGAAGGCGATGGCGACGGAGCTGGCCAGGGCGATGGCGAAGCAGACGTAAAAACGGGTTTGGTTTTTTTCATTGTTGCCCCGCATGTAGCCGATGGAATAGAGGGAATTGACAATCCACAGGAAACTGGCAATACAGGCGAACAACATTCCCAGGGGTTCAACTGTGAAGGCAATACTCAGGTTCGGCAGCATTTCACCGACCACCAACGATGGCCGACCACCTTCCAGAACAAGCGGGTAAAGCGAGATCACCAGGGAGAACAGGATCACCGCCGTTACAAGCGTCACCGTCTCGCGCAGGTTTGTCCAGCGCCCGCAAAGTGAAATTAATACGGCACCGATGACAGGTGTTAAAAGCGCTGCCTGTATCGTTGTCTCCGGGCTCATTGCAGACCCCCGTTTAGCAAGATATCGGCGGCGTCCAGTGCAATGGTTAGCGTGTTGGTGGCGTCAAGCCCGAAATAGATGCTGGCCAGAGCCATCACCCACAATGGCAACAACATTGACAGCGGCACCTCAGATACCGGTTCGGCATTTTCCGGTGCCGGTTTCAGGTAAGCGGCTTCGACAATGCGCCACACATAGATGATTGCCAGCAGCGAGCTGAGAACGATCAACACGGCGACTGGCCACATATCTGCCTCAAGGGCGGCGCGAACCAGATACCACTTGGAAACAAAACCAACCGTCATGGGAATACCGATCAGGCTCAAGCCGCCGACGACAATCGCCGCCATGGTCCAGGGCATACGGGTGCCAAGTCCATACATATCCCTGATCGAAACCCCGCCCATGCGTAAGGCAACGCAACCTAACCCCAGGAAGATGGTGCATTTCATAATTGCGTGATTGAACAAATGAATAATGCCTGCGGCCATTCCGGTTTCCGAGGCGAAGCTTAAACCCAGGATGATGTAACCAACCTGGGCAATGCTCGAATAGGCAAACATGCGCTTGGCGTTGTCCTGATAGATGGCAATGGTCGAGGCTGCGAACATGGCAAAAATGGCAAGCGTCATCAGGATGTTTTGCAGACCCAGTATTTCGAACACGTTGACCCCGCCAAAGACGGTGAAGATGATACGGATCAGAATATAGACCGCTACCTTGGTAGCCGTAGCGGCCAGGAACGCCGTCACCATGGAAGGTGCGTAGGTGTAGGCATTCGGTAGCCACAAATGAAGCGGGAACAGGGCCAGTTTCAAACAGATGCCAACGGTGAGAAACGCCAGCGCCGCCTGAATGACACGGGTATCGGCGATGGCTGGCATCAGGGTCGCCAGATCTGCCATGTTCAGGGTGCCGGTCATCATGTACATCAGGCCGACGCCGATAATGTAGAAGGTGGCCCCGATGGTGCCCATGATCAGGTAGCGATAGGCCGCCGTGAGGGCCCGCCGGTCGCGCCCTAAACTGATCATCACGTAGGATGACAGCGAGGAAATCTCCAGAAATACGAACAGGTTGAATACGTCACCGGTGATGGTAATGCCCAGCAAACCGGTCAGACACAACAGGAACATGGTGTAAAACAGATAGATTCGCTCCGCCGGTATTTCCTGCTCAACACTGCGCCGGGCGTAAGTCATGACCAGGGAGCCTATGGCCGATACGATGACCAGAACGAATGCTCCGACTTTGTCGAGCACATATTCAATGCCCCAAGGTGCTGCCCAGCCACCGATACGATAGGTTATCGTACCGCTGTCCAGAACCTGCATCAGAAGCGACAGGGAAATGGCCAGGGTTGTCCAGGTGACAATCAGGGTCAGCATCCAGACGAAACGCGGGTTGCGAATGATCAAGGCAATGGGTGCCATCAACAGGGGTAAAACCACTTGCAGGGCCGGTAACTGGGTGGACATCAAGAGATCGTCCCCCGTTCTCTTTCCTGATCTTCTTTTTCAAGAATGGCGATTTCGTCGTCCTCGATTGTATCGAAGGCATCCTTGATGCGCACGGTCAGGGCAAGGCCCAGTGCGGTGGTTGCAACCCCGACGACGATAGCGGTTAGAATCAAAACATGGGGAAGGGGGTTGCTGTAAATCTCAATACCGTCGGTCAGGATTGGCGCGGTGCCACCTTTTATCTTGCTCATGGAAATATAGAAAACAAAAACAGAGACCTGAAAAACGTTCAACCCGATAATTTTTTTAATCAGGTTGTGTTGTGCAATGACCATGTAGAAACCCATCATCATCAGCACGATAACAATCCAGTAATTGAACAGGCCGTAAAAAGTTTCCATGGCTTCAATCGTCCTTTTCGGCGCGAAGGCGGCCATCAAATATCAGGAAGATCGTAATCATTGCGCCGGAGACAGTTGTGCCAACGCCCAATTCAATCAGTGTGATACCAAGGTGTTGGGCGGATTTCTGATCCGTAGCGAGCATGGAATAATCAAGAAAATCCCCACCCAGCATCATGGCCACCACACCGACCCCGGTGTAGAGCAACAAACCTGATGCCAACAGTGTCCGTGTTAACCAGGCGGGTGCCACCTTGCGGGCGTTGTCGACACCGAAAATCAGGGCGTAAAGAATAAAGGCTGCTGCGAAAATAACACCGGCCTGAAAACCACCACCCGGACCAAAGTCCCCGTGAAACTGAACGTACAGGGCGAACACCATGATCGGCGGTATCAGCAACTTTGAGACGACCCGAAGGATGGAAGCGCGGTTGAGCATCAGGCTTGCTGTTCCTTTCTGCCGTGGTTTTCAGATTTTGGATCTGGTTTTTTGCGCCGCCGTGATCGCCCGATCAGCGCCATCACGCCGACCGCTGCGGTAAAGACCACCGTCACCTCGCCCAGGGTGTCGTAACCACGGTAACTGGCCAGCACCGAAGTAACGATATTGGGCGGTCCGACTTCGCTGGCTGATTTTTCAATGTAGTAGGGGCCGACATGATGATGAATAGGGGCGCCTGGATCACCGTAATGGGGCATGTCCAGGGTTGCATAAATCAATAAGGCGCCGGTCGCGGTGACGATAGCCAAGGGGACCGGTACAAGAGGTTTCGCTTCCTTATCCATGCGCGTGGTCAGCGCCAGGGTGCCCAGCATTAGTACCGTTGAAATGCCGGCACCGACGGCGGCCTCGGTAAAGGCGACATCAACGGCGTCCATAACCACGTATAACACCGCCGCAAGAAGGCTGTAGATACCCAACATCATCACCGCCGCGAACAGGTTGTGAATGCGCACCAGTGAAAAGGCCGTAACAGCCATAAAAGACAGCAAGGCAATGACGATCAGGTCTTCGATATTCTTTTCCTCTCTTCTTCAAGTTCTTTCATCAGGGCCAGTTCCTTTTCGTCCGTGTCGTCATCATCGCTAAGCGGGATCATCCCTGCATCGAGGGCAGCGCGTGCCAACGCGTGGGTTGCGGTGGGTAGGGTGAACATCAGGAACAGGGTAATCAGGAATATCTTTATTGACACAAATGTCAGCCCGGCTTGAAGGATCATGCCAACGAACAGCATGACAATGCCCATCGTATCGATGATGCCAGCGGCGTGAATGCGTGAAAACATATCCGGTAACCTGATCAGGCCGATGGCGCCAATCAGCATGAAAATGGAACCACCAACAAACAGTCCCCAACTGGCGATATCGATAATCATCTCCATCAGATGTCACCCGGGTCGTCATCACGCAGGGGTTGGGCAAGGTCCTTGAAACGGACGAATTTGGAAACGGCGATGATGTTGATGAAGCTAATCAGGGCATAGACCAGTGCGATGTCCAGAAACTCGGGTCGATCTGTCAAAAAACCGTAAACAGAAATTAACAGGACGGTCAGGGTGCCGAAACAGTTGACGGCGAGAATCCGGTCATAAACCGTTGGTCCCTTCAAGGCCCTGACAAGGACAAGAAACATGGAAATCAAAATGGCCAGGGTGGCTGCGCTAAACATATCAGGTGTTTTCCACGGTGCCGTCGGCAAAACCTTCGACGGCGTGCACCCGGCGATCCATCTCGCCGCTGAGCAAGCCTTCGATGGCAGCCGGGGTTAAGGCGTGAACTTCAAGGGCGCCATTTTCCAAACCCAGGGTGACCGTGCCGGGGGTCAGGGTTATTGAGTTAGCATAAAACACATGCCCCAGCTCTGTTACCTGTAAAGTATTGATATTCAAGACTTTTGGGGTAATCGGTATTTTTGGATCAAGGATAACCCGGGCGACGTCGATGTTTGCCTTGACGATTTCCCATGCCAGCCAAGGCCAATACAACATTGCCCGCCAACTGATATGGATTGGGTGGCCCTCGTGGTCAATCACGTCCATCCGATTGGCGAATATGATAACAACGACAGTCGAACCCAGGCCAAGCGCCAACAGCCAGGCCTCGAAGATACCTGACAGCAGCAACCATAATATCCCCAATGCACTGCCAAGGCTTAACGTATGAAGCAAGATGTTTCCCTTTCAGGGTGGTTTTTTACACCAACAGACAATAGATTTGTCGGCATGTTCGAGCCAGCGAAAAAGCGTCCTGATTTATCGATTTCCGTGCTTCGGGATAGTGCAGTGGCATTGTCTTCGCCGGGTAATTTTCTAAAATGCTTGTTTTTCATCATGATTCTGAGCGTCGGTAGCGGCGGGTTACCCCGGGTTGTGTTTTCAGATGAAAATCAGGATGTGGTTTTTGAACGATCGGAGCTGACAATCCTTACCGCAACCAGCAGCCATCATTTTCGCATTGAATTGGCAGATACCATGGCTGCCCGTATGCGGGGCCTGATGGAGCGTCGCCACCTGGATGATGACGCGGGGATGTTGTTTGATTATTCAAAACCCATGCAAATTCACATGTGGATGAAAAATACCTTTATTCCCCTGGACATGCTGTTTATCAACAAGTCCGGCAGAATCGTCCGCATTGTGGCAAATACCACACCTTTTTCAACGGATGTTATTGCCTCTCCAGGACCGGTCCTGGCCGTCCTGGAACTGAACGGGGGAACGGCGGCACGGTTGGCGATTAAAACCGGTGATAAGGTTATTCATGATATATTCAGTTCACCTTAGACTAACAATTGTACGCGCAGCAGGAATTGGTTACGGTGGTGTTCATGAAGAAAACAGATAAAAAACCGGCTAAAAAAAGAGCCCCTCGCCGCAAGGTTTCAGTTGATGGGCCGCGTCCTGTTGATATCCATGTTGGGGGTCGATTGCGCTTACGGCGTACCCTTTTGGGTATAAGTCAGGAAAAGCTTGCCGATTCGGTCAACCTGACTTTTCAGCAAATTCAAAAGTACGAGCGCGGCGCCAATCGCATGGGGGCGTCCCGCCTTTATGAAATATCGGGCATCCTTGATGTTCCCATCGGCTATTTCTTTGATGATATGCCCAAGGATGTGCAAAACACCAAGGGTTCTTTTGCCAAGGGTATGGCAGATAAAACACAAACCAAAATTGATGCTGATCCGTTGACCCGGCGGGAAACCCTGGAACTGGTTCGCGCTTACTACAAGATTACCAATCCATCGGTTCGCAAGCGCCTGTATGAGTTGATCCGCACTATCGGGAAATCAAAGTCTTAACAGCTTCACGGCAAGTAGGGCGCTTGGCGCCAGGTGCCAGAAAACATCGAATATATCGAGTGGCCTGCGCAGCGTGCCAGCCATAAACATCCTGTATTTTTCAAGCAAGTGCGGTTCTGGCGTGAACGGTGCCAACGCCATCAGCACTGCTGCCACGACGAGAACTCCCGTCGGTATTCTGTCTAGCCATTCCATGGGGGGCTTTTAAGGAGGAAAGCTTGCAAGGGCAAGATGAATAGGCGATTTTATTTTAAAATCTGAGAGGAGGCCAAGGTGATCAAAGCATTAATTAATAGCGGATCAGTTTTTGCAACCGTTGTTGCCCTGACGATGAGTTGTTTCATGCAAGTCAGACAGGCTGAAGCTGCCGATATTATTATGGTCAGGCGGATGACCATGGAGCTGGCTCTGGATATAGCGCGGGCGGCTGTACAGTCCTGCCGCGATGCGGGCTATCAGGCATCTGCCGTGATTGTTGACAGGAACGGTATTGTTCAGGCGGTCATGCGCGACACGCTGGCCAATCGTTTTACCCTGCAAGCTGCGGAAAGCAAGGCCAATGCTGTGATTTTGGCCGGGGTCGACTCGTCAGAATTTCGTGCCAACCGTCAGGATATTCGTCCTGAAATAAATCAGATTAGCGATGTTTTGATGATGGATGGCGGGGTTGCCATCCGGGCTGCGGGTTCCATTATCGGGGCTGTTGGGGTCAGCGGCGCACCCGGCGGAGACAAGGATGAGATATGCGCCCGGGCCGGGGTGGAGGAGGTTCAGGATCGGCTTGATTTTGCTGACTGACTGGGCCTTAAATTAGGTACTTGCTTATCTCTTTATAAAACCCTAGAACCCCCTGATACGGGGCGTAGCGCAGTCTGGTAGCGCATCCGGTTTGGGACCGGAAGGTCGGAGGTTCAAATCCTCTCGCCCCGACCACTCTCAATTGGCTCTTCCTCTGCCGCAGTTTTGTTGTATTCTTTAGGGTAGATTATCCCTTTGGAGAAATTTTCGATGAGCCAGGTTCGCATCTATCAACCGACCAAGAACGCCATGCAGTCGGGCCGCGCCAAATTAGGTGGCTGGGTGCTGGAACATGAACCGTGCGCGGCCACACTGGCCGATCCGTTGATGGGCTGGATTGGCTCAGACGATACCAGGGGGCAGGTTCGTTTAGGTTTTGAAACCCGCGATGAAGCGGTCGCTTTCGCCAAAAGAAACGGGCTGAATTACACCATTACCGAACCCAAAGTCAGGCGGGTTAAACCGAAAGACTACTCGGCCAATTTCGCATACGACCGCATCAGATAAAGCGGATCATCGGGCCCCGTAGCTCAACCGGATAGAGCGCGAGATTTCTAATCTTGAGGTTGCAGGTTCGAGTCCTGCCGGGGTCACCACTCTCTTCCTAAGTCATTGATATTCAAAAAAGATAGCAATTACAGATAGTTCAGACTTCAAGCTGCTACACTTAACTGCTACACTTGGAGTATGAATAGAATGGCAAAGTTCCCCGGACTGCGGAAGCGAACAGGTTCACAGAACTGGTATGTGGTGAGGAAGGTTCCCCTCGATGTGCGGGGTTACTACTCCTCAGATACGATCTGGAGGAGCACTCGAACTCCTGATCTGTCTAAGGCCAAGAAGAAGTACCTATTGATTTGGAGTGAGTTGGACCAAGAGTTTGACTCTAAGGGACAAGAGGTAACGCTCTCAGACACAGATATCGAGAGGCTTGCTGCCTATCATCACCACGCGATACTTGAAGAAGATGATGAAGTTCGGCAAGAAGGAGTGAATGATCGGTCCTTCCGTAAAGCTGTAGAATCCTCAGGTATTGCCCTCACAGGGAGTCAGCGGGACTTAGCTCGTGGTGATACCAGGATGGTGGAAATGGAGGTTGATGACCTCTTAGAAATTCATGGGATTGAACTACAGAAGTCCTCCGAGTCCTATCAGAAGCTGTCCTATGAGGTTCTCAAAGCCGAGGTGAGAGCCTTTCAGGCTACCCAACAGAGACAGCAGGGTGAGGTTGTCGATACACCACCAGAACCACCCACAGTGGTCCTTCGTGATGCTACCGGAACGCCCCAAGGCACTGACACTATCTTGGCAATGTACGAGAAGTGGAAGGATGATGGTGATCGTCCCTTAAAGACAATCAAGGAATTCAAGACACATGTAAGACGCTTCACTGAGGTTCATGGTGATATGCCAGTTCAGGACATCGAAAAGCGTGATATCTCTCAGTTCAAAGAGACCATCGCAAAGCTACCAGCCTACACAACACACGCCATTCGTAAGCTCCCCCTGCAAGAGATCATAGAGGTTACTGAGCGGGATAGCCCCGAAAGGAAGCGGTTGTCACCGGGAGCAGTACAGAAGGCAATTCACGCTGTAAGTGCTGTCCTAGCTTGGGCAGTCGAAAATGGCTATTTGGATTATAATGTCGCCCACGGAGTTAAGGTAAGAGGGGTAGGAGAGGGGCAAACTAAGCGTTCTGACTACGAATCCCATCACCTCAAAACCATCTTTAACTCACCTGTATTCACCCAAGGGAAGAGACCTATAGGCGGGTGCGGAGAAGCTGCGTATTGGCTCCCACTGCTGTCCCTTTTTTCAGGGGCGCGGCTGGAAGAGCTAGGCCAGATGCTCGTCAGTGATGTGAAAGATGTTGGTGGTATTCCCTGTGTCGAGTTGGACACGTTTGGAGGGGATAAGAGCCTCAAGTCAGGAAGCTCCCGGCGTGTAGTCCCCCTTCATTCTAAAGTTGTGAGCCTTGGTTTCTTGAAGTATGTCCAGAAGATGAAACGGGCAGGGGAAGCACGAGTGTTTCCAGAGGTGACTTCTAAGAGGCTTGAGGGAGAAACGAAAACTGGTTCCTACTCAGCATGGTGGGGGCGGTATGTGCGGGGCGATCTTGGTATC